>QNAR01000067.1 GCA_003643975.1 Thermotogae bacterium
GTTTGTTCATTTGGCTTACTCTTGCTACCGCAGCCGAGTCCATATCAAGACACAATGCGGAGGTATTCCTGAATAGTTCGTCACGCTCTTCACTGTTTTGTACAAGTCTATCGCCAGAGATGATCTTTCCAAGTTTTGCTTCCTGGAAAAAGTTTTGAACATGTTCTATGGTATTTGAATCTACGGACGTGATTCTCGTAGAATTTGACTTGGTGGGTACAATAAGGTCATATTCTTGAAATTCGGTTCCCGCAACAATATCACCGGGCTTAAGGTTGGGATCAAGCGCCCCTGCTCCAGAAACCAGTACTACGATATTGGGCGAAAAGCGGTCGATCATCTTCTGGGTAACAGCCGTAGTTTCAACTTTTCCAATAAACCCACTAATAGCGATTACTTCATTTTGACCAACTATCCCCCTTGAGAATAGCCTCCCCATAATTTCGCCTGTCTCTAACGTGAGCATGCTGTCAACGATAGGACGTATCTCTGGAAAAAATACACTTTCTATGAGAAGCATTTAAATCACCCCCATTAACAAATTATACAATTAAAAAAGGGGGCATAAGCCCCCTTTTTTGTGCATCTCGTATTATTCTTCCGCTTCTTCCTCAATTTCTTCTGCTGTAATGCGTGATAGTTCTTCATTCCATGCTTTGCTGACTTTTTCAAATTCATCATCTTCAAGCGAATTCAGAACTATGTTTCCATCATCTTCTTCTGATGCTCTAAAAACCACATAGGATTCTTCGTCAAAGCCCACTACCTCTTCGGCTTCTACAAAAGCTTCCTGGCATACCCAATAGTGCTTTTCATCTACATCGAGTTGAGAAATTAATGCGAAATTGTGTTCATTACCATCTTCATCCGAAATCGCGAACATATCAAAGTGCTCATGATCATGTTCGTGTTCATGATCTTGCGGATGGCCAAAATCCTTCATTTCGTCCATAAAAACTACCTCCGAACATAAAAACATATTTATTCAAACAATGGTATCATGATATAGAAATAATGACAATTAAGCCTGTGTTAAGATGTAACAGCAAGAAGGAGGGAAGAAATTGCTTGAGCTTGAAAGAAAATATCTCGTTATAGCAGGGGAGTTAACAGATATCTTAAATCGGGCAAAAGAGACTCTGCTTATCTCCCAATGGTATTTATCAGATGAAATGGAAGTGAGAATAAGAACACAAGTAGACAACGCAGGAAAAATACAATGGATTTCAACATATAAGAGAGGAAAGGGACTTATCAGAATAGAAAAAGAACACGAATTGGCTTTAGATAAAGCAACTGATATGTTTTCAAAATTAAGAAATTCGCCTTTGGTAACCAAGCTAAGAAGATTGTACCCGGGCGTAAATTATGAGGGTGTGATAGACAATTATTATTTTCCAGAACTTGGTTTCGTCACAGAAGTTGAGCTAAAAATCCTTGGGACACAGATGCCGAGACCATGGGAGATCTGGAATCTTCCCCAAAAATACTTTCGTGAGGTGAGCAAAGACGAAAAATATACGGCGTGGAAACTCTCTAAAAAGCCCAAAATAGATTTGGTCACATATATGAAGGAAAAATTGAAAGCCGAAACCTTGCCTGAAATTCAGAGAGACACTTTCATTGGTATATTGAGTAAAATCTATCACCAATCAAAAACACTTTAGCGGGGTCTTAAGATTCATTGAATCTCTTAACCCCATTATTTAAATAAAATTTATTTTAGGCTTTTCACAAAAGCCGAAATATTCCGAGAATTGAGTGGTAGAATTATGACCTGAGATCTGCTAAGGAGGTATTGGGTTTGAAAAAAGAACGTTTGAGCAATGCCTTTTTGTTCCTGGCTGCGATATTCATAACTGCTCTTGTTGTATCAAACATCGTGTCTTTTAAGCTTGTCACGATTCTTGGATTCGTTGTCCCTGCAGGCGTATTCATGTATCCAATAACCTTTGCCATAACAGATGTCATTTCTGAGGTGTATGGTAGAAAAAAGGCTGCACAGGTTGTTGTTGCTGGATTCTTTTCAGCAGCCATTGTTCCATTCTTAACCTTCATCGCTGTTATATTACCACCTGCCGAATTTTTCAAAGCACAGGATCAGTTCTCAACAGTCCTCGGTGCAATTCCAAGGGTTACTCTTGCCTCTCTGATAGCTTATCTCACAAGCCAGTGGCACGATGTGTGGGCTTTCCATTTTTGGAAGAAGATTTCCAAAGGAAAGCACCTGTGGCTTCGAAATAACTTGTCCACCATGGTTTCGCAGTTTATTGATACCATCGTTTTTATAACCGTCGCATTTGCCGGAGCTGTTCCAGGCGTTGCGCTCATGAATATGATATTCTCACAATACCTTTTCAAAATTTTCATTGCCATGATGGACACGCCTTTTGTTTATCTTGGAGTGAAAGCACTAACCGGGCATTGGGAAATAAAGGAGGAGCACTATGCCGAAAGCTGAAGGAAAGAGCTTTAATTTTGAAGGCAAAGAAAAGATCAGAGCCGATTTTCTTGAAGCGGTACCCTTTGATGGCCGCGAAGAATATATAAGGATTGATACAGAAGAATTTTCAGCCGTTTGCCCTTTCTCGGGGTTACCAGATATTGCGAAAGTAACCATTGAATATTACCCTGAAGGTGGCAAGATTGTTGAGTTGAAATCACTTAAATACTATTTCATAAGTTTTAGAAACGTTGGAGTTTACCAGGAAGAAGCAACGAAAATCATCTATGAAGATCTTAAAAAGCTGCTTCAAACCAACAGAATAAAAGTCACTATGGTCTATAACATTCGGGGAGGTATTTTGACAACCACCACGATGGGAACTCTGTGAAATGTCAATTCCCCGGTTCACGAAAAATGCCTCCTTTTAACTTTTAAGGAGGCATTTTTTTGTAAGGGAGGGGTACTCACTTTGCACCTGCCAATAAAATAGCCCTGTTGAGAAGCGTTTCAAGATATTCTTGCCTTCCTGAAGGAAGCAAAATGCTTTCTTTATCGAGAATGTATCTTTCAAGATCATTAAAACTTGTATTCCCTTCAACAATCTTCTTCCCTATTCCCTGGTTGAAACTGGAATATTTTTCTTCTACAAATTTATCAAATCCCGAATTGATAAGTTCTTTAGCTGCTTTTAAACCCAACGCGAAAAAGTCCATTCCAGCGATATGTGCGATAAAAAGGTCATTTATATCCAAAGACTCTCTCCTGATTTTGGCATCAAAATTCAAACCGCCAGGCTTAATACCCCCATTCTTTATTATTTCGTACATACCTAACGTGGTAATGTACAGGTCTGTTGGAAATTGGTCGGTATCCCATCCCAAAAACAAATCCCCCTGATTTGCATCGATACTTCCAAGCATATCGTTGATTCTCGCATACCGTAGCTCGTGATTGAAAGTATGACCGGCAAGTGTAGCATGGTTAACTTCCACATTGAACTTGAAATGCTTTTCTAATCCGTACTTCCTTAAAAAAGCCGTAGCGGTTGCCACATCATAATCATATTGGTGCTTTGTGGGTTCCATAGGTTTTGGCTCTATAAGAAGCTGCCCTTTAAATCCTATCTCGCCTGCATAATCAGCGGCCATTCTCAAAAACCGGGCAAGGTTGTCAAGTTCCAATTGCATATCCGTATTCAACAAGGTTGTATAACCTTCCCTGCCACCCCAGAAAACATAACCATCACCATTAAGTTCTTTTGTGATCTCAATCGCCTTCTTAACTTGTGCTGCTGCGTAAGCAAATACATCAGCAGAACACGAAGTAGCAGCACCGTGCGCATATCTTGGGTGCCCAAAAAGATTTGCAGTTCCCCAGAGAAGCTTTAAACCTGATTCTTTCATCCTCGCTTTTAGGTAATCAACCACTTTATCCAATATTGCATTGGTTTCCCTCAATGTTTTTCCTTCAGGAGCTATATCACGATCATGAAAACAAAAGTAATTAACCCCGAGTTTTTCACAGAATTCCACAAGCGCATCGACTTTCATTAAAGCTTTGTCCAGGCTTGTTTTAGCATTATCCCATGGCCTGATAAAAGCTGGCGACCCAAACATATCCTGCCCATTTCCATTGAACGTATGCCAAAAAGCCACAGAAAATCTCAGGTAATCTCTCAGGGTTGTTTTTTCAAAAGGTTCATTTGGGTTGTAAAACTTGAACGCAAAAGGATTAGTACTGTTCTTACCTTCGAACTCTATCTTGTCAACTCCAGGAAAAAAAACCATATTATCCCCCCTTGTTCATTTCATCTAATTCCTGAAATCTTTCCTTCAATGATATATACAATTTTCTATATAGTTTTATCATTTTGTTGTAATGCTTCATATTGGATGATATGGGTTTGATGCTCTTTGTTACTTTGATCCAGCTTGATGTATCGATCCCGGAGCTTTCAGCCGCAAGTCTTGCAACGCCATAAGCGGCTCCTTCATCAACAGATAGCCTTTGCATAATTACTCCAAAATTATCCGATATTATTTGAGACCATATGTTGCTTTTTGAGCCACCACCAACGATTTTAATGCTATTTATCCTGTCACCAAGTTTTATGATAGATTCGTAGCCATCTCTTAAAGCATAAGCGACGCCCTCATATACTGATCGGAGAAGGTCTCCTGTATCGTTGAAGGAAGAAATGCCGAAAAAGACACCACGGGCATAAGGATCTCTGTGAGGGGTTCTCTCACCGTTGAGATATGGAAGAAATATAACCCCATTTGCCCCTGTCTTTTTACTTGCGGCTATCCTTTCGATTTCAGAAAAAGGCTTATCTATGGCAAATCTATCTAAAAACCAATTCAGTGAATTCGTGGCTGACAATATCACAGCCATATGATAGAAAACACCCTTTCTGACGTGATTGAATAAATGAACACCATGTTCAAAATCCATGATCGGCTTCTCAAGCACAGTAACCACTGTTCCAGAAGTGCCAACACTCACCATAGAATCCCCGGGGTTTTCAACACCACAGCCATAGGCTGCTGCCGCGTTATCAGCCCCACCTTGTACAACAAAAGTCTCAGATAATTCAGGCAATTCGGGAGCGGTTACTTTTCCAACTACTTCTCCTGAATCAATTATCGGCGGTAGAGTTTTTTCGTCAATATTCAAAATATCCATCATTTTCACATCATATTCTCCGGTAATTGGTGAATATATACTTGTTCCTGAAGCGTCAGAGGGCTCTGTGGTGATCTTCTTGGTTAATTTGAAGATTATATAGTCTTTCGGAAGCATGAAAGTGCACACTTTTTGGAATACCTCAGGCTCATTCTCTTTTAACCACAGTATTTTCGGAGCTGTAAATCCCGTTAAAATAGGATTACCTAAAGCTTTGATCACTTCTTTTTCCCCACCATATTTAAGAGTTAATTCCTGGCATTGTTTTGAGGTTCTTTGGTCGCACCATAAGATTGCAGGACGTAATATCTCACCTGAAGAATCAAGGACGACAATGCTATGCATTTGGCCACTGACAGCTAATGAAAAGATAGGTTCGTTTATCTCAGCAACAAGCATCTTTATTACTTTAACTGTTGCACTCCACCATTCACCGGGATCTTGCTCCATCCAACCGGGTTTTGGTGTTTGAAGGGATATCTGGATATTTTTTTTGGCAACAATATTGCCATTTATGTCCACTAAAATGCCTTTTACCGATGAAGTTCCGATGTCTATACCCGCATATAACATATTAATCCCCACCTATAATTCTTACTTCGGGCTCTCTTAATTAAAATAACCTTAACCTATGGCAAAACACAAACCTAGCTAAGAGTTATCTAAGGAGATAAGAAAAAATGAGGGGCGATTATCAATGCATATTATTAATTTATGTAATCCATCAATTATTGCTTTTGTTACTTGTAATTGCGTGTTTGCGAATATTATCATTAAATCCTTATAATTAGCTATAATGAGCTATAATAATTGTTAATGATTGATGATTGGTTTTCCGAAAAACAAATTTATTTACTATAATCAAAGCGATATTTGATTGAATACATCAACTAATGGCGGGTGAGTGAATGGTTAAAGTAAAGCAAAACCACAGAGAGCTGGCAAAAAACAACAGAAAGCTCGTTTTAAATCTCCTCAGGAGAGAAGCATCGACTAACAGAAGAACTCTGGCAAGACTTTCGGGATTGGATCCCAGTACAATAACAAAAATTATAAAGGAATTCATTAACCGAAACCTGTGTATCGAAACTCAACCAGAGATTTCCGGAAAGGTAGGAAGGAGAACGATTGGTTTGAAGCTCTCTAAAGATGCTTATAAATCAATCGTTGTGAGAGTTGGAGTTCAAGTCACAGAAGTTGCGATTGGGTACTTTGATGGGACAGTCGAACATGTTGACACAGTAAGAAGTGTGAGTAATATAAGTGAATTTATCGAAAAAATAAAGAAAACAATTTTTCCAATTATTGAGAAAATTAACGCTGATAGGTTTTTGGGAGTATCAATATCACTTCCTGGTATGGTTGACATAGAAAACAATTATATAATCGATGTCCCGCATCTTGGCTGGCGAGATATCAATCTTACAGACTATTTGGAAGGAGCTATTCCCGTTTTTATTGACAACGAGGCCAATCTATCGTTAATCGCCGAAAAATGGAAAAACTCTTTAATCAAGCCTGTTGAAAATGCGGTCTTTGTTTACCTTTCTGAGGGCATTGGCTGTGGGGTGATCGTAAATGGCCAAATTTATAGAGGGACATTTTTCAGCGCCGGTGAATTTGGTCATATGACCATAGACCATAACGGCAAGGAATGTTATTGTGGCAACAAAGGATGTTGGGAAACTTTAGCTTCTACTGAGGCTATAGTAAGAGAATACGAACGGAAATACTCAAAGCTCGAAGGTTCAAGCTATAACGATAAATTCATGGCGCTTGTAGAATTATCTAAGGTTAACGGTAAGGCGCTTTCATTGATCAAGAACGAAGAGGATTATTTAGCCATAGGTATAACGAACATTGTTAATACATTAAGCCCAGAATATGTGATATTAGGTGGCTGGGCTTCGATTTTGAGCGAAGACTCTATTGAACGCATAGAAAACAAAGTAAATAAAAGAATTCTTTATGCGGCAAAAAGCAAGATCAAAATAACAAAAAGCCTTATAGACAGTAAAGAGCAAGGTCTTGCTGCTGTAACAGGAGCGGCTTTGATGATTGTTGATAGAAATTTAGAAAAGATAGTATAAATACCACCAATTCCAAGGGGGGATATTAATGATAAAAGGTCATTTTTTTGAAGAAGGTAAAAAGCTTAAATACGGAATGGTTGGAGGTGGTCCGGGTTCATTTATAGGGCCAGTCCATCGAGCGGCTATTGCCATGAATGGGCAGGCTCAGATTGTAGCAGGATCATTTTCTCCCATTTACGATGAAACACTGATGACAGCTAAAGAACTTGGAATTTCAGAAGATAGGGCATATAGATCATATGAAGAAATGGCTGAAAAAGAGGCCCAACGTGATGATGGAATAGATTTCGTGTCCATAACTGTCCCTAATTATTTGCATTACAAAGTTGCAAAAGCTTTCCTGGAAAAAGGGATAAATATAGTATGTGAAAAGCCATTGTGTTTCACACCTGAAGAGGCAAAGGAACTAATGGAGCTGGCGGCAAAGAATGATGTTGAATTCATGGTCACCTATACTTACACGGGATACCCCATGGTCAGGGAGGCACGGAATATAGTTCAAAACAACACCTTAGGAAACATAAGGCTAATCATTGCTGAATATCCGCAAGGTTGGCTTGCTGAACCAATTGAAAAAGAAGGACAGACACAGGCTAGTTGGAGAACGGATCCCAAGTATGCCGGCATA
>QNAR01000068.1 GCA_003643975.1 Thermotogae bacterium
GGGCAGTTCTTGGAGCAGTTCACGCTTTTTTCACCGTTACGCTGAGGATAAACCAGGTAGTAAGCGGCCTTGCGATAACCATGCTTGGCACAGGTATAAGTGGGCTGTGGGGGAAGGGATACATAGGTGTAGTTGCTGCGCAATTCAAAACGCTGGAAATCCCATTTCTCTCAAAAATACCCTTTATCGGATCTGTTCTATTTTCCCACGATATACTTGTTTATATCAGCTACCTTCTCGTACCCTTGATGTGGTTCTACATATACAAAACGAAACCGGGAATGATACTTAGAGCAGTTGGTGAATCACCGGCTGCAGCTGACGCACGGGGGATAAATGTTTTCATGGTAAGGTATTTTTACACCATGCTTGGTGGAGCGATAACTGCTTTAGGTGGAGCTTATCTGTCTCTTGCTTACACTTCTATGTGGATCGAAAATATGACAGCAGGTCGTGGTTGGATCGGGATAGCTCTTGTGCTTTTTGCAACCTGGGATCCTGCGAAAGCCATGTTTGGCGCATATCTTTTCGGTGGTGTAACTGCCCTGGGGCTCAGGATGCAAGCTGCTGGAACGACTATTTCTTCACATATACTGATGATGTTTCCATATATCCTCACGGTGGCTGTGCTGTTCTTCACTTCCACTGAAAAGATTAAGCTAAAGGTAGGGGCTCCTGCTGCTCTTGGTGTCCCGTACTCGAGAGAAGAAAAAACCTGATCATTCCTTGCAGAATACCATCACAAGAAATCCACTAAACATTATGGCAATCCCCATGACTGAGAACATTTGCACGTAGGAATAGGAGGCGATAATGCCAGCTACAAGTGGCCCAAACATCTGGCCAAGTGATCTTGAAGAACGCAAAACTCCAAGGAGTTCCGCTGTTCTTTCCCTGGGAGAATGGGTAACCACAAAAGTAGAAGCGCCATTTATAAAAGCACCAAAAGCTATCCCCAATGAAAAATAGGCAATAGCAACTGTTATCCAGCTGTTTCCTATGGCAAATAGTAGTGTTGTCAAAGACGTTAAGAGCATCCCAAAAACTGTACTGCTCTTGGCTTTTATCTTCCCAATTAAACGTCCAAAGTAGATATGTGAAAATATCTGAATGAGTGGATTTATGGCTGTAAGGATAACTGCCAGGGATTTTGAAAGTCCCATTTCTTCCGTTAAGTACACTGCGATTAAAGAAGTTGACCCTGTTATGCCAAATTGGCGCATAAAACTTCCGATATATATCGCCCAGACACCATTTTTCAACATAGGAGATGGATCCGAAACAAGAGGGAAGAAAGCGGCAATAATATTTCGTTTCTCAGCTTTTTTTGCAGCCGCTTTCCTGTTTATGCCTTTCATGAGGAATATTGGAATTGCAACAGATAGCGCTATAATTGAAAAGAAAAAGATGACAGATCTGACCGATAACCAGAGCAGGAGAACTGAAAGCAAAACTCTTCCCAGAAACATCCCAAAAGAATTCGCGGCATTTAACAATGAAATCTCTTTTGAAGTCGAGGATACGCTTTCATCTTCCGCAAACTCAGTGCTAAGAGACATTGTTATTGGTTGAAAGGCAGAGCTGAAAAATGCGGTAACAGCGCCGAGAATGATAAATTGATAAGATAGTTGCATAAAAGCATATAGAAAATAAAGTACTCCTGGAACCAGTAAAGTCGCAGTAAGCAATAATTTCCTGTTTGCAGCTTTATCGGAAATTGCTCCCCATATTGGCGAGCCCAGGGTATTAAAGGCACCTCTGACAGTAGCGAGGGCACTTATTACAACAACAGAGACTCCCAGCTCTCTGAGTCTGAGCTGGAGCAAAATGCCAAAACTCAAAACGGCTGTAAACCTCAGGATCGCTGCTATAAGAAGCGGGATTCTGTCTTTCAACCTAATCACCTTTGTTAGGTAAACTTACTAAATCATACCACAATATAGAAGGGAGATAAAGCATGAGAGCAGAAATCGTTTCTGTGGGAACCGAACTTCTTCTTGGAAACATAGTCAATACCAATGCCCATTATCTCTCAAAGAGGTTGGCTGAACTTGGGCATTTTGTTTACAGGCAGACGGCGGTTGGTGATAACGCCAAAAGGCTTTCAGAAGTGTTAAAGGAAGCTCTTGAACGTGTTGAGCTTGTGGTGATAACAGGCGGTTTGGGGCCAACACAAGACGATCTCACCAAGGAAACTGTAGCGAAACTATTCGGGCTTGACCTTCAACTCGATGGAGCTTCATTACAGCGCATAAAAGAGAGAACGGGTGAAACGGTCCTTTCAAAAGCAAATCAGAAGCAGGCATATATTCCAGAGGGAGCCATAGTTCTTCCAAACGACGTGGGAACAGCTCCCGGTTGCATAATCGAAAAGGGCGAAAAAGCTATTGTACTGCTGCCAGGCCCCCCTCGAGAGATGAAGACGATGTTTGAAAAATATACTGTTAAATACTTAGAAAAACATAGCAGCGAGGTTCTGGTATCAAAGGTATTGAGGATTTTCGGTATTCGTGAAAGTCAGCTTGCAGGCATTCTGAAAGACTTTTTTGAGAGCTACGAAAACCCGACAGTGGCTCCATACGCCTTGGAAGGGGAAGTAACGATAAGGATAACAGCCAGGGCAAGGGGCAAATCAGAAGCTGAAAAATTGATCATGCCTGTTGAGTCGGAAATAAGAAAAAAACTTGGGGAATATATATACGCAGAAGGCGACACAACAATGGAAGAAGTAGTGATCGAATTGCTAAAGAAAGCTGGCTTATCAATTTCCACAGCTGAATCATGTACCGGTGGGTTGGTATCTTCAAGGTTGATTAACGTTCCGGGCGCCTCCGAGGTTTTCAAAGAGGGTGTGATAGCATACAGCAACGAATCAAAAAAGAATTTGCTTGGAGTCGCTTCTGAAACCCTGAGAACTTTCGGTGCAGTTAGCCCAAGAACCGCCATTGAAATGGCAAGAGGGATTGCAGCGGTTTCCGGTTCAAATATCGGGTTGGCAACCACTGGCATAGCGGGGCCCGGAGGTGGAACAAAAGAAAAGCCCGTTGGTCTGGTGTACGTCGGATTGTGGCTTAATGGTGAAGAAAAAGCAGAAGAGCTACGCCTACACGGAGATAGAAATTGGATAAGGCTAAGGGCCACGCTTCATGCCCTAAACATCCTCAGAAAGGCTCTCATATCTCAGTCAAAATGATAGGTTTCAGATAGCAAATCATAATATTTTTGCAACCATTTTTCGCCAGATTTAGCCCTATAAGGAATGTTTTGCAAATGTTCACGGAGCTTTTCGCCAATAGACAGAGCTCTTTTCAATTTCAATAAAACATCGATACGCGTAAATCCGTAAGCCAGTTTCAGCAATGTAGAAAAAGCCGGTGTGTTCTGATAAAGCCCATGAATGGAGGCGTAAAGCTCCCTTGAGCCCAAAATGCCTTTCTTCATAAGCCAATCAAGAGTCTCAGGTGTAAAGGATTGCATTCTCCTCCTTAACACATCGTAATACGCAAGGTCAGCCCCCTTTTGCTGAAAATAAAGCCTTTCATATAGAGAACCTCGCTCATCCGGATTGAGACGAGACCTCAAAAGGGCATCGCCCGCAATTAAAGCAGCCCTCATGGCATTTCCGGCACCACAGCCAGAAGTGGGAATAGCTTGAAAAGCGCTATCGCCAACAAGAAGCACCCCATGAGAGTACAAAACAGGATGAGAAGAAGACACAGGGATGACTCCGCCACCCCCTCTCAACCTTTCACCCAGTCCCAGATTTTTGACTCTTTCAGGTACGGTATTTTCAGGATCTGGATATCCCTTACCAAGCTGAATGCCAGCTCCAACATCTATTCTATCGTCGGTCTCCGGATGAACCCAGCTGTAACCGCCATTGATTCCGTAATGATAGCTCAACCAACCAGCCAAAACCTTTTCTGTATTACCTTTCGCTTTACCATTCCAGCGCCTTACTTCACGGTACGCTTTTGAAATATCCGTTGAAGAGAGCTCTATTTTAAAGCCTGATCCCCGGGGCATCAAACTCTTTATCGCGCTCTTTATGCCCGTACAATCAGCCACAAAATCGGCTTTTAGTTCTCTTGGCTCACCATTTTCGTTAAATCTCAAGCCCTTGCATCTGCCAGATGACTCAAGAATCGGTCTTACGGCGCTTGCTCTGAGATGCAATTCGCCTCCTCGCTCTTCCACCTTTTCAAGAAGCCTTTTGTGCAGAAGTTTCATATCCACGATTTCGTAAGCGTAATCAAGGAAAAATTCCTTACTACGAAGCGGTGATATGATGTGCAGACCTTTGGGTTTTGCGGTAACCTCTTTTTCAGAAAATCCTATATCCCGTTTTTCGAGAACTTCCCTTTCAACAGAATCCGACCAATCATGTCCGAGATCTCCCTCGGCTTTGATATCAACAACAGCGACTTTCATTCCTCCAGAAAGGCACTTCATGGCAAGAACCAACCCGGCATAGCCTGCACCGGCGATGACAAGGTCATACTTCAACATAGAATTCCCCCGGTTTCCCAGACCCAAGAAAAGAAAAATAGACTGTGTAAAACAGTAGGAAAATAAACGAAATTATTGTAAACTACATGTAGCAAGCACTTTATTTTAACATACCTTTGACTATCAGTTCTATTGCTTCATTTTCAGTGAGACCTTTAGCCATAAGGGTTTCCAATTGCTTCACATTCATGCGGCCTATGGATGCTTCGTGGGTTAACTCAGCCTTTTCATCCTTGACATAGAGTTCAGGAATGGTTCCGACGTTCACGTTACCCCCTTTGACAATTTCTTTGCATTCTATATGCCCCCTCGCATAGGGGGCGTTTCCATATGCCCTGTTGATTATCCGTGCTTTACTGCTGTCAGTCGCAAAAACAACTGATTTAGCTATGCCTGAGGATCTTTCACCATTCAAGTTCAATTCTTCGATGATTTCGACGTAATCGTCTTGCTTCTCATAAACCTTGGATTCTATTTCGGCCACAGCCTCTTTATCAAGATTCACCTTCATTTCTACCTTCAATTTCCCAACACGGGTTTTCGTCAAATGAAAGGTGTTCCTGAAAACGCTTTTTTCACCGAGATGCGCGTTATAAATAGCCTCTACCGTTACCCCACCATCTTTGCTATGAAAATGGACATCTTCATAACTCATCTTAGCAGATTCAGATAATTCGATATCTGAAATCATTCTATGGGTGAATTCTTTGCCATTGGGAAACACACAATGGGATAAGAAGTTGGCCTTCGCTGCCTTTCCCAGCTTCGTGTGAATTAGCACCAATTGAGTACCCTCCGGCTTCAAGTAACCTGTGCAAAGGTGTATGGGATTTTCAACTTGAATGCCATCTTTAACCTCAAGCCAAATTTCAACACCGTTTTCAAGGCCTTTTGCCTTCAATTCAACACCTTCTACTGTGTTTCTGCCAATGACCTTATCTCCACTCACTATTATTGAGACGATATCCCGCCTTAAAAATCTCGATGCGTCTCCTCCAGATTTTTCATAATACTCGGCTATTTTTTCGAATTCTCTCTGGTAATTGCTTTCTATCATTTCGCTTCACCGCCTCTAATTTTCTCACTTTCTGGCTTGTTTATATGATCACAGCTGTCACAGAGCTTTTTGTAGAAAGCGACAATTTCCTGCGGAGTTCCGCTTGCGAGAAGCCTACCCCCACACATAAGATATGCTTCATCTGCCATCATGGCAATTTCTTCGCGGTGAGTAATCATGATGACGGTGCTTCCGGCTTTTTTGAGTTTTCCAACAACCGCTTTTATCATCTCGTTCGACATTATATCTATACCAGAGTCCGGTTCATCCAGTATCACGATTTTTGGTTTAATCAAAACAATAGAAGCTAACTCAACCCTCTTCCTTTCACCACCACTGAGTGTAGAATCAACATACCTTCCAAGATATTCCTTGGAAAGCCCCACCAATTTGAGAGCTTCAGCGATTTCATCCTGGGAAAGGCGCAGTTTTCCACCGAGGTTTAGGTATTCGTCAATTGTTATGCCTTCAAAGCGAACGGGTTCTTGAAGGGCAAGGGTTATACCAAGCTTTGCCCTTTCAAAAACACCAAGATCTTTAAGTGAAATATCATCCAGATATAGCTCGCCTGTGTGTTCACGGTAATTTTCAAGGCCCATTATTATACCTGCAAGAGTGGACTTACCTACACCATTGTTACCAAGCATGGCGTAAATTTTTCCGTCTTCGAACTCTATGGTCATATTCCGAAGAATAACTCTTTCACTCTTTTCATAACGTATTCTTTT
The DNA here is from genome assembly GCA_003643975.1 of Thermotogae bacterium. GTDB lineage: Bacteria > Thermotogota > Thermotogae > Petrotogales > Kosmotogaceae > Kosmotoga_B. The sequence continues at coordinate 6,295 of QNAR01000068.1, forward strand.
CAAAGCAAGCATGAAAAAACCTCCTAAAATAGGGTACAGAACTATTTTATACCTAAAATGTGAACTTTTTAAGCACCTTACGGAATAATGGTATCATTGTTGAAGATAATCACCTTTACAAAAAGTGCATTGGGGGAAAAGCTATGTGGTATCCAGGACATGTTGAAAAAGCCAAGAAGCAGATCGCAAAACACTTAAAAGCAGTTGATGCAATCGTCGAATTGCTGGATGCTCGCATTCCTTTTACCAGCCGGGCATATGAATATGAGCGGCTGTTTCAAAACAAGCCGGTGATATTCGTCCTCAACAAAGAAGACCTTGCTGATGCTTCGATCACCAAGCGATGGCTCAAACATTTTCAGCAAAAAGGGCAACCAGTCCTGGCAACGAACCTGAAAAACGTAAACGTGAAGGATTTCCTTGTGAAAAGGGTCATGCCTTTTGTGAAGAGCAAATTTACCGAAAAGAGGATCATGATTGTAGGTATACCAAATGTCGGGAAATCCACTTTTATAAACAGGCTAAGAGGGAAAAAATCCCTGGCCGTGGGGAACAAACCCGGGGTTACCCGGGGAGTACAATGGATTACTGCCGCAAAGGGGCTCATTGTACTTGATACACCCGGAATATTATATACAAGGCTTCACAGCCCTTCTATCGTAACCAAATTACTCGCTGTTGGGGCAATGCCTTTTGAAAAGATGGACACAATAGAAGCCGCTAAATCCGTATTCAATCTCCTGTTTGAAAGATATTCCAACGCTCCACTGGAAAAAAGGCTTGGCAATCCCTTTGTTGATTTTATGGACTTTCTGAATAAATTTTCAATAAAGCGGGGCTTTTTAAAAGCTCATGGAGAAGTGGATCTGGAAAGGGGAGCTTTTGTATTCTTAAGGGAAATAGCAGATGGAAAATTTGGACGGTTCTCTTACGAAATTCCGGAAGAAGTTATGACGATTATGAGTAAAAAAACAATAAAAGATAGCAAGGAGGTTTAACATGTACGCATCTGTTAAGGAATTGTATGCACGCTTCAACAGAATTCTTGGTGAAATTATCCCTTACAGGACAAAGAGAAGAATTAAAATTGACAACTGGAGCTTTGCTCGTTTCCCTTCAGATACTCCTCCAGAAAGTGATGAAATTAAAATCGACGCAGGCTACAAATGGGAACCCGAACCGTTCCCCGTATGGTTTGTGAACCGTTTGGAGCTTCCGAAGCCAGGTAGTGAAGAAGGACTTTTCTTCGAAGTCTGGACTGGTGGGGAAAGCCTCGTGCTCGTTGATGGAAAAGCCTTTGGTGAAATAAACGAATACCACAAGGATATCGATCTTTCCGAAGTTGCTGATGGCAAGGAACATCAGCTTGCCATTCAGACAGTTCCCAAGGGGTTATTTGGTTCAAGTGTATTTGAGCCAGCTTTTGAAAGCAGTTCTTTGTTGCTGCTTGATAAGGGCATTGACGCCTCTATCCGTTTGTTTCATATGGCAATTGAA
>QNAR01000069.1 GCA_003643975.1 Thermotogae bacterium
TACTTCATGATATTGGGCATGGACCTTATAGTCATCAGTTTGATGATGTTGTTTATGCAAAAGCGGGTTTTAAGCACGGGCACGATACTTATCGGAAGCGCATTTTGCTCGAATATTACCCAAAAATTTTACAAGAACACTACGAAAATATCAAAGATGAAAAATTGAGAGAAGCAATAGATGCCGAACTCAAAACCATAACCGGTGAAAAAACAGAATTTATTGAAGCGATAAGAATACTTCTTGAAAAAATAAACGAAGTTTTCGAAGGCGAGTCTGAGGGGAGTTTGGATTTCAATATCATTCAAGGACCCTTAGGGGCAGATAGAATGGATTTCGTTTTAAGAGATTCATACTTTGCCGGAACAAGGTACTTTGGAACTGGTTCACCTGAAAGAATTATAAGAGGGGCTATGATTGTAGAAGGAAATAAACTCGCTTACAGTCTAAAAGTTATTGATGACATTTACACAACACTTTTTTCAAGGTTCATGATGTACAAAAACGTGTACTTTCATAAAACTGCAAGAGCTGCGGATCTTATGATTCAGGATATTCTCAGATTTTCTTATAACCCCCTCAACCTACCCAGGCGCCTTGAACAGGTAAGTGATTTTCTACAGTTGACTGACACTATGCTTCTTGACGAAATAGAAATACGATTCAACGACCTCATAAAAAAACTGGCAACTAAAATTAAGGATAATGAAGACCATGTAAGAAAGCTTCTTCTTTCCGGGGAGATGAATTCTGAGCTTAGCCCTGATGAAAAAGACCTTCTGATGGCTTATATGAATGTTGAAAGATTTAGGGAAAGGGATCTCTGGAAGTTGATCATGGAAATTTCTTTTTCCACCACCGGTGTGGATCCTTCAGTGGTTAGTGGTTCAGTGGCTCAAGATGCGCTATCAAAAATGAAACAAAAACTCGAAGATGCCAAAGAAAAAGCTGAAGATGCTGATAAAAAGATTCTTCACGAGCTTCTGACGGATTTTGACAGGCTATTCAGAATCGATACGCCTTATAAACTCTCATTGGCTCACCCAGATGAATTTCTCAGCAGTAATGTATATTTGTTTGATGACAAGCGGGAAGACATCCTCAGCTTTGAGCATTTTGAAAAGCGATACCCAGCCTATCATCTTATCAGTAATAATCTGATACAGATCGTAAGGATCTATTGCGTAAAAGACATACGCTGGCTACTTCGGAGATATCAAATTATCCCCGAAGTAAGCCGCATAAGCATAACTACACGATGGTAATTTATTCTTCTTTTAATGATTCTTTCAAAGCGACAAGCGCAACCTCTAACTGGTCATCTGAAGGTTCTTTAGTGGTGATCTTCTGGAAGAGTAATCCGGGAGAAGCCAGTACTTTACCCAATTTAGTGTCTATTATTTTAGCGGTAAGTCTTTGAAATTCATAAGTTAAAGCCGCAACGATAGGTATGAATACAACCCGGGACACGATTTTCCATAGAAAATTCATTTCTGTCCAATAGCCAAGTAATGCAAATATCACAATTGCGAAAAACAGCGTCAAAATCAAGAAGCTGGTACCACAACGGGGATGCAATGTCGTATATTTTCTGGCATTCTCTACGGTTAAATCTTCGTTATTTTCAAAAGTGTAAACCGCTTTATGTTCTGCTCCATGGTATTCGAAGACACGTTTTATGTCTTTGAAAAGCGAAATAACCCATACATAGGTTATGAAAAATGCCGCTCTTATTATGCCTTCTATAAGCGCAAACATAGCTGGATTACTCTTTGATACCATCAATTGTGCGAGAAATAACGGTCCCAGCGCAAACATACCTATGGCAAAGGCAAAGGCTATCAAGAAAGTAATAACAATATCCTTTTTTGTCATTTTGCCTTCGCCGGTTACCTCTGCGGAAAAACCTAGAGCTTTGGTCCCGATTACAAGTGCCTCATAAAGTGCGAGAAGCCCCCTTAAAAAAACGATAGAAAATAGGGCCGGATTTTTCACGGCCCCCTCTATCTCCTTGGTAATTATTTTTCCATCAGAATCGCGTACAGCCACTACCGTACGCTTACCCTTCATCATCACGCCTTCGATGACCGCTTGACCACCAACATTGAGCTTTTTCATTTTTCCTCCTGTGGAAAGGGAAGGAATTCAAATTAAGCTTCAGATTCAGTAACTTCCTGAGTTTCCACTTCTTCCCTTTTTCCTGCAACAATCTTCAACGTGATTCCTGTTCTTGTTTCGTTGTTGATTAGAATTTCAACAAAACCGGGAATTACGTAAATCTCCACACCTCTCTCTTTCAAAAATCTCGATGCGATAGCACAAGCCTTAACAGCCTGATTGACTGCTCCTGCTCCGATCGCTTGGAGCTCAACCTGGTTATCTTTTGATAAGACACCTGCAATAGCACCTGCAACTTTGTTAGGATTTGACTTGGAACTGACTTTCAGTATCTCCATTCAGACTGCCTCCTTTTCGAGCATGTGGTCAATATATTTTACCACAAAAGAATAGGAGCATCAAAAGCATTAAGATTTTTTTTCTCATATCTTCCATCTTGCTTAATAAAATTACAGAAGTCAAATAAACTCAAAGGTCTAATACCTCAGATTTCACTTTTGCAATGGTATCGAGTATTTCCTGGGGAGTAACCATCTCTCCATTTACTTTGCTTAAAAGTTCAAGCTTGGTGCTTCGGCGATTCAGTCGTGAAACTTCATAAACGATCTGGCCAAGATTCATCTCAACAACGATTACTGCACTGGTCTTTTTTAGTAATTGTCTAAGACGGGTAGCTGGGAAGGGCCATATAGTTATCGGTCGAAATAGGCCAACGTTAATCTTATCTTCCCGTGCTATCTTAACAGCCCTTAAAGCACTTCTGGCAACGGAACCATAGGCTACAATCAGTATTTCCGCGTCATCTGTCATATATTCATCGCATATATTAATTTCATCAGCGTGAAGACGTATTTTGTGATCAAGCCTGCGTAATAGTCGGTTGGCATCAACTGCCGCACCCACAGGAAATCCTGATTCATCATGAACCAAGCCTGAGACGTGAAATCTGCTCTTTCCCATTTTTATCAAAGGAGCAGCCAGCATCTGATCGTCTCCAATAAAGGGTTGGAAAATGTCGTCATCTTCAAGGACTGATTCTCCAGCCCTTGGAACAGACTTCAATTCGGAATCTGGAGGTAGGTAAAGGCTTTCTCTCATATGTCCCAAAACTTCGTCCATCAGGAAAACAACCGGTGTACGGTAATGTTCAGCATAATTGAAGGCAGTGACTATGTAACGATATACTTCTTCTACAGTTGAAGGATATATTGCGATAACGGGATGGTCGCCATGAGTTCCCCAACGTGCTTGCATGATATCTCCCTGAGCGAGTTTGGTAGGCATTCCTGTTGAAGGTCCCCCACGTTGCACGTTTACAAAAACTGTTGGGGCTTCTACCATTGATGCATAACCTATTACTTCTTGCATCAAGCTAAATCCAGGCCCGCTTGTCGCCGTCATGGCTTTTTCGCCTGCCAACGATGCCCCGACAATTGCCGCGGCGCTCGCGATCTCATCTTCCATTTGAATAAAAGTTCCGCCAACTTTTGGCAGTTCTTTAGCCATAGTCTCGGCAATTTCTGTGGCTGGAGTGATAGGATATCCAGCAAAAAAACGGCACCCAGCCTTTATAGCTCCAAGTGCACAGGCTTCGTCCCCTTGCATTAGAACGTACTCAGACATCTTTCTTCACCGCCTCACGCTCAACAACATCGATTGCAAAATCAGGACATGCATTTTCACACATCAGACAGCCGATACATTTATCATGATCAGGAACTTCAGGTTTTCCCAATTCTCCTTTGATGATGGTTTTAGTGGGGCAAATCCAATAACAGATACCACAGCGCTTACAGAAATTGTCATTGATATGGACATGAAATTTCTTTTTAGCCATGTACAAACCTCCAGGTTATGAAATTACTGAAAGGAAAACACCAGCAACAACAGCAGAACCTATAACACCTGCAACATTTGGGCCCATGGCATGCATCAATATAAAATTCGATGGATCTTCTTCCATTGCAAGCTTATGAGCAACCCTTGCAGAATCAGGTACTGCTGAAACACCTGCTGCACCAATTAAAGGATTGACCTTTTTTTTCGAGAAAATATTCATGATCTTCGCAAATATGATACCAGAAGCCGTAGCAACAACAAAAGCCATTGCGCCAAGACCAACAATCTCAAGACTCTGTAATTGAAGAAATACTTTTCCATCCGCGCTGGCACCCACCGAGAGGCACAAAAGGATGATAGCGGTATCTGAAATATACTTTGATGCGGCCTCTGCTAATCTCTGAGTTAAACCGTTTTCTCTTAGAATGTTTCCGAACATCAGCATTCCAATGAGCGGCAATGCTTTTGGAACAAGGAGAGCTATTATTATCGTACCTACAATTGGGAAAACGATTTTTTCGAGCTTTGAGACATGCCTTAATTGCATTCCCATTTTTATTTTTCGCTCTTCCTTTGTGGTCAGCAATTTCATTATTGGGGGTTGAATTATGGGAATTAGGGCTATATATGAATAAGCTGCGATTGCTATAATTGCAAGGTATGGTGAGTTGTACTGGCTTGCGACATATATTGAAGTAGGGCCATCGGCACCACCTATGATACCAATAGAAGCTGCATCAGGCATACTAAAACCCAGGAACCTAGCGGTAATGAAAGAAATGAAAATACCAACCTGTGCAGCGGCGCCTAAAAAGAGCGTTTTTGGGTTGGATAGCAAAAAGGAAAAATCTGTTAAGGCACCTATTCCAAGAAATATCAACGGAGGGTAAATCCCCAGATACAATCCTCGTTGTATAAACCATAAAAGACCTGTGCCTTCGTTGAATAAGCCCGTTACTTCGTGAGGAATGTTAGACATGACTATTCCAAAGGCAATGGGAATAAGTAGCAATGGTTCAGCTTCTTTCACTATTGCAACGTAAAAAAGCGCACCTGCTATTGCGAACATAACAAGGTTTTCCCAGCTTAATGCTGAAAATCCTGTTGTTTGAAGGAAGCTAAAAAGCGTATCGATCATAATCAAACCTCCATCAAAGAAAACCGCGACCCCTACCGGGGTCGCAATAGTATCAGTAATGGATTACTTATTTTTCAACAATGCTTGAGCGGCTGCAAGTCTGGCTACAGGAACTCTATATGGTGAACAGCTAACGTAATTCAGTCCGACTAGATGGCAGAATTCTACTGAAGAAGGTTCACCGCCGTGTTCACCACAAATGCCCACTTTTAGGTCAGGTCTCGTTGCTCTTCCCTTTTCAGTTCCCATTTTGACTAACTGTCCTACGCCATCCCTATCTAGCTTTTGGAATGGATCAACCTCGAGAATGCCTTTGGCAACATAATCGCCGACGAATTTGCCGTAATCGTCTCTACTAAATCCAAAAGTCATTTGAGTAAGGTCGTTGGTTCCGAAGCTAAAGAATTCAGCCTCTTTAGCTATCTCATCGGCAGTTAGCGCTGCTCTGGGGACTTCGATCATCGTACCCACTTTGTAATTCAATTCTACACCTGCTTCTTTTATCATGCTATCAGCGGTATCAACGATGATCTTTTTCAGATATTTTAGTTCATTGATGTGTCCCACAAGTGGAACCATGATTTCTGGAACAACTGTTTGACCTTCCTCTTTCAACAGTTCAATTGCGGCGCCTATTATGGCTTTGGTTTGCATAACTGCGATTTCTGGATAGGTTACAGCAAGTCGGCATCCTCTATGTCCCATCATGGGATTGAACTCGTGCAGTTCCTCAACTGTGGCCTTTAATTCATCAAAAGAAAGCCCCATCTCTTCAGCAAGATCCTTTATATCTTCTTCTTCTTTTGGAAGGAATTCATGTAGAGGTGGATCAAGCAACCTTATAGTAACAGGATAGCCTTCCATGGCTCTAAATAAACCTTTGAAATCCTCTTTTTGCATGGGAAGAAGTTTGTCCAAAGCTGCTTGTCTCTGCTCCACTGTCTTGGCGACAATCATTTGCCTAACAGCCGGGATTCTTTCTTCATCGAAGAACATGTGCTCAGTTCTGCAAAGCCCGATTCCCTGAGCGCCAAATTCTCTTGCAACAGTGGCATCACGTGGAGTATCGGCGTTTGTCCTAACACCAAGTCTTTTAATTTCATCTGCCCAATCGAGGAGCTTTGCAAGAGGTCCTTCAAGACCCTGGGGCTTAACAGCATCTAACTTGCCCTCAAATACTTCACCGGTTGTCCCGTCTATGCTAATCCAATCGCCTTTGGAGAACTTTTTGCCATTTACGCTAATGGCCTCAGCTTCCTCTTCAACTTCCATTGCTTCACAACCGACAATACAGGCTTTCCCCATACCTCTGGCAACAACAGCAGCATGTGAAGTTTTTCCACCGGTAGAGGTAAGTATGCCATTGGCTGCTGCCATACCAGCAATGTCTTCGGGTGAGGTTTCGGGCCTGACCAGTATTACATCTTTACCTGATTCTTTTACAAGGCGTTCAGCCTCGGCTGGGTCAAAAATAATTATGCCAGATGCTGCACCTGGAGAAGCTGCTATTCCTTTGGCAAGAAGCGTTGCATTTTGCTTCGTCTCAGGAAGGAAATAAGGATGAAGAAGAGTCTCGATATGTTCAGGTGAAACCCTCATGATTGCCTCTTCCTTGGTAATAAGGCCTTCTTCTGCAAGATCAACGGCGATTTTAACAGCAGCGAAGGGCGTCCTTTTACCGGTTCTTGTTTGGAGAAGGTACAATTTGCCTTTTTCGACGGTAAATTCAATATCCTGCATGTCACGGTAATGGGTTTCGAGCTTTACAAAAATGTCCAGGAGTTGTTTATAAACGTCTGGCATGATTTCTCCAAGTTTTGTGAGAGGATATGGAGTTCTAATGCCTGCAACAACATCTTCGCCCTGTGCATTGGGTAAGTATTCACCATAGAACTGCTTTTCTCCGGTATTGGGGTCTCTTGTGAAAGCGACACCAGTACCGCTATCATCGCCCATGTTTCCAAAAACCATAGTGACGATATTTACAGCAGTTCCCAAAAGCTCGCCTTCCTTTATTCCGTTGAGTTCTCTATACTTGATAGCCCTTTCATTCATCCAGCTTCCGAAAACTGCATCAATTGCCTTCCATAACTGTTCCCAAGGGTCTTGGGGGAATTCGTGGCCAGCTTTTTTGTAAACTTCGAGGTATCTTCGAACAACTTCTTTAAGGTCATCAGCACCAAGCTCTGTATCAAGTTTTACTTGCTTTTCGCTTTTCACCGCGTTCAGTTGTTCTTCGAAGAAGGAGTGATCAATTCCGAGAACGACATCACCAAACATCTGCATGAATCTTCTATAAGCGTCATAACAGAATCGTGGATTTTCAGTCGCTTTGACCATGCCCTCCACTGTCGCATCATTTAAACCCAGGTTCAAAATGGTATCCATCATACCTGGCATAGAAATGGCAGCTCCAGAGCGTACAGAAACAAGCAAAGGATTTTCAGGTGATCCAAATTCTTTCCCGGTAACTTCCTCCAGTTCCTTAACGGCTTTAACAACTTGTTCCTTCAAATCCTCTGGATATTTCCTGCCATGGTCGTAGTAATATTTACATACCTCGGCCGAAATGGTGAAACCAGGTGGTACTGGAAAACCAAGCCTTACCATCTCAGCAAGATTAGCACCCTTTCCGCCGAGTAGATTTTTCATGGTGGTATCGCCTTCGGCTTTGTTGCCACCA
>QNAR01000070.1 GCA_003643975.1 Thermotogae bacterium
TCCTTATGCTTATAGAGAAGAGTTGAATATACCGAAACTCATTATCGTCGGGACAAATGATCCTTATTGGCCTGTTGATGCCGCAACGCTATATTTTGTTGGACTCCCGGGCGAAAAGGGAATGGTTTATGCTCCAAATATGGGGCATGGTGCTGAATTTTCCCGAACGGCGCAGGCAATAGGAGCTCTTTTTGCCAATCTCGATGAAGGAGTATCGCTACCTGAAGTCCTGGCAACGTATTCAACAACCGCATCGGAAACGGAAATCCATATAGATATTTCCATCAAACCCAAAGATTGGAAGGTATCCGAAGTCAGGTTGTTTTTTGCAAATTCACAGATAAGGGACTTTCGGAATGCGAGATTTGATTACATACCTCTTGGAAAATCTGAAAACATGTCTGCTGTACTCACTATCAAAGGATACACAGCAGCTTATATAGAAGTTATATTTCAGAGAAATGAAAGAGTAGTGGCTGTCTCAACCCCGATGAGGGTTTTCCCCGAGCAGTAAAGCACTTATTTTGAAAATTGAACAGGCCCAAAAGGGCCTGTTCAGCTTTTTGAAAGATTCAAATGAGTTTTTCGAAGACTCTTAAAAGCTTCTCTGCTATCGACTCCCACGCGAAGTTTCTTTTAACTGTTTCCAACGCATTTTTTGAAAGTGTCTCAGACAGCTCAGGATTTTCAAGTAACCTTTTTATATTATCCTTCATGTTCTCTTCATTCCCCGGTTCGAAAAGCAAGCCAGTTTCTCCGTCTTTTATAGCGGTTGGAATACCGCCAATATTTGATGCCACTACTGGAGTACCGGATGCCATAGCTTCTAATATAACAAGCCCAAGTGCTTCTTCCCATATTGATGGTACGCACAATACATCACTGTGGATAAAGAAATCGACGATTTTGTCTTTCAGATGCGGAAGAAGAAGCACATTTTCCTTATCAGCAGCCATTTTTTTCAAGGTTTTCTCATAGTTCCCGGAACCACTAATCACCACTGTCGCTTCCGGAAAGTCAGAAGCGATATTTATCAAATGCTGCACTCCCTTTTCTTCAATAAGGCGCCCAACATAGAGAATCACTTTGTTTTTTAGATTATACATGGATCTCCACTTTTCTTTAGACATTGAAGGCTTTGAATATTTCGATAAATCAACGCCGCCAGGTATGGTAATACTCTTTTCTTCCGCTGAAGGAAAGGTATTTACCACCTTATTCTTTAAACTATCGCTAACCGCTATAATCTGATCTATGCCTTCAATACAATTTTGAATTAAACTCTCAAATCTTCCATCTCTTTCTATAACGAACATTCCAGTACCGTGGGCTGTAACGACAACAGGGGTATTCAACAAGCTTTTTAGCATTACGGCTATGGAGCACCAGATCCCAAGATGCTGTACGTGAATGATATCAGGCTGGAATTTTTCGAGTAGCTTTGACAATTCTCCCAAATAATGCGAAATTATTTGAATTATTTCCTGAGAATCGTAATCCACAAAACTACGCGAAAGCTCCGTCGGATGTGATGTGAAAACCGGAACCGGATCTATCTCAATATTATGAGTAATAAATTTCTCCCTGGCCGGAGGTCCGGGGTATATTACACAAACTTCGTGCTTTTTGCTGAATTCATCTGCAAGCTTTTTGACATAAGTACCGCTACCAGAACCATATAATGGAACAGAGTGTAACATCAATATTCGCAAAGTCTTCACCTCAAATGTTCTGTGTGATTTCTCTCCATGAGTTCGTTGTTTTTAGAAAATCATTGATTATATCGGCATTTTTCTTGTACAGGAACGGAATCTTTGCATTCTCCATACAAGCATTGAAGGCTTCTTTGTCATTTTCAGAAAGGTATCGCATCGCCATCATTCTGGAATGTTCTATTATTCTGTCTTCGAGGTCATCTCGCATGAAAATTCCCGGGTATGGCAAAAATTCTTCAAAGGCGATTTTTTGAACCTTTTCGCTCTGCAAATGCCCTCGATACTTTTCACGTAAGTATAAAAACCTGTAAATATCTTCTCTTGCCTTTTTCCAGTCCGGGGTTTTCTTTTCGGGTGGATAATGTTCTATGAATAATTCAGGGTCAAAATAGAATCTGTATCCAAGCATACGGGCATTGAAAACATAGTCCATATCTTCTCCGCGATTCACATATGGGTCAAAGCAAACGCTTTTCATCACGTCTTTTGAGATGACCATATTTCCACCAAGTGCAACCATGGTGGCTTTAAATCTTGGCTTTTCTCTTATCAAGCGCTCGAAAGTTTCATTGAAAGACACATCTTTTGGCCACCATTTGAGTTCCCAGAATCTGGAATAGTTTTGCCTGTCCTGCTTATAATAGCCAGCTTTTCCAAGGATTGTGCCGTTGTCTTCAGCAAGTGAATACATACCTTCTTCAGATTTATTGAAATAGTCTTTATCAGTTAGAAGTTCATCATCGTCTAAAAAGATGCCAATATCGCTTTTGGTTTCGAGCGCTGCGAGCAAACAAAGGTTTCTTATCTGTGAATAACTGTCTGGCTCAATGGGAAAAAAGTTATCGATTTCTCTTTCTCCCAATTTTTTCTTCAAATTGTTTAACCATGAATAGGAGCACAGTTTGAGTTCCATTTTGTTCGAATACTCTTTAAGGTAGGATTCAAGCAAATCTTCAACCTTATCTCTGAGATCCTTTCTATTTGCAATTCCAATTATTCTTATGGGTATTTCCCCTCTTTTAATTTCCTCAAACTCCAGAAGATTGTCCAACAACCTGGCAAGAGTACCTTTGCTGTTTAGCGGGGTTGGATGGTCGAAAACGATCTCTTCGCTGCCATCTGTTGGGCCCCAATAGGTAGGGATAACTACGCACTTTTTAATTTGAATCGCCTCCTATCTATTTTGTTTATCCTTTTACTGCACCGCTTGTAAATCCCGATACAAAGTATCTCTGAAGAAAAATGAAGAAAATTAACACCGGTATGGATATAACAACTCCAGCAGCCATTACCAGATTCCAGGAAGTCATAAATTCCTGCTGGAACTCATATAATCCAAGTGGTAGAGTCCTTGTGTCATTGTTTGTCAATACAGTTGCAAATAAAACCTCGTTCCATGATTTCATAAATGATAGAATTGCCACCGTTGCAATTCCTGGCTTGGCTGCCGGGAGAATTATCTTAGTAAATGCCCTGAAGTTGCCACAGCCATCTATGAGTGCTGCTTCTCTTAGCTCTGATGGTACCGTGTCGAAATATCCTCGCATAACCCATATTGCAAAAGGCCCTACAAAAGCTGTATAGGTAATTATTAGCCCCGGATAAGTACCAATGAGAGGAATCCCCAATGTGTTCTTAATGAATATAAAGATCAGATAATACGGTAATAGAAACAATATGCCAGGAAACATCTGTGTAACCAAAAAGGTTACTCCAACGGTTTTTCTCCCGGGAAATTTGAACTTTGAGAGTGCATAACCGGCAAAAGTTGCCACGATAGTTGCCAGGATCATAGATGAAACCGAAACTATCAAGCTGTTCTTGTAATATTTTGCCATTGGAACTGTTTTCCATATATCAACATAATTTGAAAGCCTTATCCTGCTTGGAAAAAGACTTGGGTGCATCGTGTAAATATCTTCAGAATATTTTAGCGAAGAAATCAAAAGCCAATATAACGGGAAGAGAACAAATAACAACAAAAAAACTATTCCCGTGATTTTAAGCGCTCTTTTCAACACTTTCTTCTTCATTGTTCTTCCTCCAGTTTTGTGAGCTTGAGGTAGGTTAAGATAAGAACCAGCATGATTAACATCATAACAACACTCATTGCAGCTCCCATTCCAAAGTCCCAATTTTTGAAAGATCTAATCCAGATGTTTAACGAAAGGATATTGGCTTCTTTTGAAGGTGACCCTCCTGTGAGAATAAAGGGAACAGTGAAATTATTGAATGACCATAATGCCGTCAGGACAGTTAAAACAGTAATTGTTGGTGAAATTGAAGGAAGCGTAATACGCCTAAATCCCTGCCAATCTGAAGCACCATCTACTTTCGCGGCTTCATAAAGCTCTCCAGGGATACTCTGTAAACTCGCGAGTATCGTAATAAACCACAGTGGCCAGCGAATCCATATATTTCCAATTATTATTGATATCAAAGCCATTTTACCTGTTAACCAGGGAATGGGCTCACTTATCAATCCTATTTTCAACAATATAGAATTGATTATCCCCCAATCCTGTAACAACATAAACCTGAGATTTGTTAAGCTAACAACTCCAGGAAGGATATAAGGTATAAGCAAAATGCCTCTTATAACATTTCTACCCTTGAAGTTCTCGTTCAAAAGAACCGCACCAAGAATGCCTAAAATAAAGCATCCAAGAACAGATGCAATTACAAAAATCAACGTATAGCAAAGCGAAGACCAGAACACTCCTTGAAGGCTACTCAGGGCTTTTGTATAATTTGCGAACCCAATAAATGGAGCTTCTGTCCAATTTCTTATGTAATAGATGTTCAGTTTTCTGAAGCTAATGTAAATTCCCCAAAGTGTGGGAATAATATGCACAAGGAAAGTTAAAATAATCGCTGGCATAAGCAATTTGTACGCAAATCTTGTATTTCTCGCATTTAATGATATCATCGCTACATATCACCTCTGGTAAACGATAGCGATAATATGAGGGGAGAGGTTTCTCCCCTCATATCCGCAAATTATATAATAGGATTATTTGTAGGAATCAAGAGCATCTTGTAGCTCTCTGTTATATTGCTTCAAAAGGGTGTGTATTTTTTCATCATTGAGGTTACCATTTGCATTTGAACTAAAGATATCAACGATGATTTGTGGAACAAATCTTTCCATTGCACCCCAGGCAGGATGAATAGGATAATGACTTCCGGCATCGCCAACCACTTTGAAATCTTCCCACATTTGGGCGTAGGGCTCTTGATGGAAGAAAGGTTCTTGATAAGCGGCTTTCACTGTTGGAGCTACAAACATTTTTTCAGCAAGTAGCGCTTGAATTTCCGGTCGCGCAAGGAATTTAATCCATTTTAAGGCTGCTTCCTTTTTCTTTGATTCTACTGATACCATGAGGTCACTTCCACCAACGAACCCGGTTCTTAGATTTTCATTTTTCCCGGGTTGAAGTGCAATGCCAATTTTACCGGACTTTAGCCAATCTTCAGATACCTTGCGGTCTACCTTTAGAACAAACCAGGGGCCTGGATACATAAATGCAACTTCTCCATTGAAGAAGGAAACACATATTTCATTATGCCCCATATCGGCGAGACCCGGTGACATTACTTTGTATTTTCCAAGCATGTCTGCCCAGAATTTTACAGATTCAAAAGCCTTTTCAGAATCTAAGAGAACTTCGTTTCCATCTTCAGAAATGATGTCCGTGTTGTTCTGCCAAAGAAAGCTTCCTACGTAATGACCATTGCCCTTTCCTCTAAGTCCAACAGGATATTCCATTTCACCCTTTTCTTTCAGGAAAATCGCGGAATACAGGAGATCTCCCCAGGTTTTCGGAGGATTCGGAAGGTCATATTTTTCCATTAAATCCTTCCTGTACACTAAAGCTCTTATGTCTGCGAACCAGGGAACAGCATACATGCGGTTGTCATACCCTCTTGTTTTCCAGGGACCACCAAGGAAATTCTCTTCTCCACCGAAATATTTCTCCAGAGAGGTAAGGTCGGTGAATGCCCCGGTGGCCTGGAGAGCCCCAACCCATGTTGTCCCAACTTGAGTTACATCAGGTCCTTCACCAGAGGCTACCATTGCCATTAATTTAGTCCAACCTTCACCCCAGCTTGTAAATTCAACATTGACTTTGATGCCCGTTTCTTTTTCAAACAGTGGGACTGCCTCGTTAATAAAGTCTCTTGCACCGGAACCACTCATCATCATAAAATCGATGGTCGTTCCAAACGTTATGATACCGGTAACACATATTGCCAAAAAAACAAGCAACGCTTTTTTCATATATACACCTCCCCTTTCTAAAGGTTCCAAAATTTATGCGCTTTCTCTAATAATCAAGCGTGTAGGTAGTTTCACGTGCTTTTCAAAAGAATCGGGGATTGTCTCACCCATTATTTGCAAGAGTGTTTTGGCTGCAATTTCACCCATCAAGCTCATATCCTGAGAAACGGTGGTTAAAGATGGAAACACATATTCGGAGATATGAATGTTGTCAAATCCTATAACACGAATGTCTCTGGGAATATCAAATCCTTTTTTCCTAAGTCCTCTTAAAGCTCCAATTGCAATAAGATCTGAAAAGCAAAAAAGGCCATCAAAACCAGGATGTTCTTTAATCAATTGTTCAACGGCTTTCATCCCCCCCCTCAGAGTATTTTCAACACTAACGGTAACTGCTTTCAAACCGTGTTTGCGTACAGCGTCCATATATCCTCTCAGTCTTTCGGCAACTGAGGGCTTTGTTCCTGTTCCAGTGATATAGCAAATTTCGTGTGAACCCTTTGAAATCAAATACTCAGCCGCCATTTTCGCACCATTATAGTTGTCTGATGACACCGAATAGAAATCGTACACTTCACCAGGATCTTCTCCGACAAGCACAACGGGTATATCGTTGTCTTTGAGTGCTTTAAGAAGAGATTCCTGGTGCGTACCTTCAAAAAGAATTAATCCATCTATCAAACCAGAATTCACGTAATCAATAAAAAGAGAACTACTATGCTCATCAGCCATGTTAAAAATCATGGACCGGTAATTTTGCTTTTTGAACCAATCAGAAGCACCTCGAATACATTCTCCGTAAAATGGCGGTATGATGAAATCTTCGTTAGATTTCACAACAAATCCAAAGGTATTAGATCTGCTTCCAGCGAGTATTCGCGCAACAAATCTGGGTTTGTATTCATATTTTTTCATGGAGTTCAAGATTTTTATCAATGTACTTTTTTTCAGTTTTTCAGGGCTATTAAGAGCCCTTGAAACCGTCATTTTTGATACCCCAGCATCTTGAGCAATCATTTCAATTGTCACTTTTCTTTTCATATGTTCACCCCTAATAATGTTACCGCTAACATTATTTCACAAACAAGCCCAAAAACAAAATTCAATTCTGGAAGATTACCGCCGGTTTGTCAACTTTATCCACATTTACCCTTCAAATACTCTCTCTTTCTAATTTGAGAGCTTGAATATTTTGATCTGCGTTAGTTTGATTCAGATTTAATGTATTTGCTCAACATACAGCAGTTCGCGGTGCAATATTTCTTTTGCAAAATTTATCCCCTTGACTCTTACGTTGCGTAAATCTATATAATGGGTGTGAAGCGCTTCATATTGCAAGAGGGAGATGGTTTTATGCCCGAATTGAAGAGAATAGGTGATCTCGCCCGCAAGTATGATATTTCAAATCGAACACTCAGGTATTACGAAGAGCTGGGTTTGCTGGAGAGCATAAGGGATAGGGACTCTCAGTACAGATATTATGATGAAAAGGCGATAGAAAAACTTGAGCAAATTCTCATTTTAAGAAAGCTCGAGTTTTCTGTGAAAGAAATAAAACTTCTGTTCTCTTCACCGGGTATTGAGACAGCTGTTTCAATACTGAAGGAGAAACTAGGGATATTAGTTGAACAAAGGTCTTTGCTTGAAAGGCGCGAACGGGCATTGAAGATGTTGCTTTGGCTTTTGCAAGAAAGCGTACCTGAAAATTTGAAGATACTAAAAGTTTTACATGAAAAGGCTTTAACTGCTCTTGAGTTAAGTAGCAAGGCTCAATACGAAA
>QNAR01000071.1 GCA_003643975.1 Thermotogae bacterium
CGCTGAACAACTTGCCAATACTATCGTTAAAATGACCCCGCTTGTACTCACGGGATTAGCGGTTGGATTTGGATTTAGAGCTGGCGTCTTCAACATCGGCGCAGAAGGTCAAATGGCCATTGGTGCACTCATCGGTTCCATGGTTGCTATAAATATGGGAGCTGTTCCTTCGATAATCACAATCCCGGTTGTCATAGTCACTGGAATGTTAGGAGGAGCTATCTGGGCTTCAATAGCTGGATTTCTAAAGGCTTTTACTGGAGCTCATGAAGTCATCTCCACAATCATGCTGAACTGGATTGCCGCAAATTTAGCTTCTTTCATGGTTACAGGTCCTCTCGCTGTGGGCTCTGGAACACCAAAAAGTCCTGAAATAGCTGAATCTGCAAAACTTCCGATTATCATGAAAGTTCAGGCCACAGAACTGAGCATAGGCATAATCATCGCTGTGATAGTAGCGATTATCATGCAAATTATCCTGGAACGAACGACGATGGGATATGAACTCAAAGGTGTGGGATTTAACCCCTATGCTGCTGAGTACGGTGGAATCAGCATTAAAAAGAGCATCATCCTTACTATGGCAATAAGTGGCGCATTAGCCGGAATGGCTGGAATAATAGATATAATGGGTGTTCCACCTCATCGATTTGTCGGCGAGCTTACTGGGGGAAGAGGTTTCGATGGTATTACCATAGCCTTAATCGGCCGAAATAACCCTATTGGTATTATCTTCGCGGCTCTTCTTATTGCCGCCCTTAGAACGGGCTCTAACGCTATGCAGATCAGCGCACAAATACCTGATGATATCGTCATCATTATTCAGGGTATCGTTATTTTCCTTGTTGCCGCAGAAAGAATCGTGGCCTCCATTATTTACTGGAAAAGAAAGAGGGGTGAATTGGCATGAGCTGGATTGAAGCTATATTTTCCATTCTCGTAAACCCTCTGTTTTATAAACTCATGTTACTTTCGGCCACTCCATTGATTTTTGCATCGCTTGGCGGAGTTTATAGTGAATCCACTGGCGTAACAAATATAGCCCTTGAGGGAATTATGCTGATGGGTGCCTTTGTTTCTATCGTTTTTACCCAAATAACTGGAAATCCATGGATAGGTGTGTTGGCCGCTGTAATTATTGGGCTTGGCTTTTCCTGGTTACACGCATGGGCAAGCATACGATGGTCAGCAAATCAAATTGTCAGCGCTACCGCTTTAATTATTATCGCCCAGGGTATAACTTCTTTTCTGATGAAGCCCTTTTTCGGTCATGAAGGACAAACGGACTTTATCGGTAAAGTCAGTGACCTGCATATTCCCTTTCTGGAAAAAATTCCTTTTGTCGGTGATATTTTTGGAAAATTGAGCCCCTTTGTTTATATTGCTCTTGCTCTTGTAGCAGTTAGTTGGTTTTTGATGTACAAAACACCATTAGGCTTGAGAATGAGGGCTGTTGGTGAAAAC
This sequence comes from Thermotogae bacterium, assembly GCA_003643975.1. GTDB lineage: Bacteria > Thermotogota > Thermotogae > Petrotogales > Kosmotogaceae > Kosmotoga_B. The sequence goes on from QNAR01000071.1 coordinate 1,465, forward strand.
CCCGAGGCTGCTGACACGTTGGGAATAAACGTCTATAAAACCAGGTACTTTGGTGTGCTCATGAGCGGAGTGCTCGCAAGCCTTGGTGGAGCTTTCCTTTCTGTTGGTGAGCTTGGCAGATTCGTTGAAAACATGATTCATGGCAGAGGGTTCATAGCTTTGGCTGCCATGATTCTTGGTAATTGGAATCCCGCTGGCGCAATGTGGGCTGCCCTACTCTTTGGTGCAGCGGAAGCCATGAACCTTCAGCTACAGAGTAGCTCTATCGTTTCCGTTTCAGCGACCATTAAACCCCTGTTTAATATGCTCCCCTTTGTTGTTACGCTGATAGTTGTTGGTGGCTTCATTGGTAAAACAAGGGCACCTGCTGCAGACGGGGTACCCTACGAAAAAGAATAAGTGGAAAAGATCCTTAAAAATCCCCCATATTATGGGGGATTTTTCAATTTGCACTCCTTGAAAGATTATCTCCCTTATGGTATTATATTTTTGGCGTGCAGGCGTAGCTTCAATCGGTGGAGCGCCGCCTTGGTAAGGCGGAGGTTGTGAGTTCGAGTCTCATCGCCTGCTCCAAAGGCCTCGTTTTAGAGGCCTTTTATTTTGGAATTGCATTACCTTTATGTTAATATATTTAACAAGATCAGATAGTTCTTTTTGCTTCTTTTGAATTATGGAGGGGTCTTTTTGCTGGAAATGCTTTCACGCTATCGTGTAGTCCTTGTAGGAAGAGGACAGCGCGATGCTCGCCGTTTGATTGATGCTTTCTCCACGAAATTTGATGTTCGTTATACTGAAGAGATCGGCGATGATCTCTGGCTTTTTTCTGACCTCATTATCTTCGATTTCATCAATGAAAATCTCATTGAACGAGCAAGAAAAGAAAGCGCTAACTATCTCTTTCTCATAGGTAACGAAGCTGATGTGAAGAAGTACGGAATGAAAGATGAAGAATATGTACTCAAAGGGCCGGGCTACCTTCACTATCTCAGCAAAATCGTGTTTAACATGCTAAAGAACAGAAGATTACAGCAGGTATTGCAATTTGAGAAAAACAAATACGATACGCTTGTCAACAACATGGGGTGTGGTATGTTACTTTTGCGGAAGGACGGAAAGATCATCTTCTCTAACAATGCTGCAAAATTGATTCTCGGGTTTTCCGAAAGTGAGCTCTTTCATATGAACTTGAAAGAAATCCTGGTTGAAGACGAAATCATCAATAAAATCCTTGGTGGATACAATATCAGTAATCAAAAATGCACTCTCATAAATGCCTTCTCGGACAGGAGAATAATAACATTAAACAGCACCGTGTCTTTGTATGAAGCTGAAAGAGTTATACAAATCACTTTTATGGATATCACCACACAAACCAAAAACGAAAAACTCATTGAATTTCAGTGGAATTTCCTTGACAATATCGAGGAGATCGCATTAGCAGTTAATCTAAAAGGTGATATCGTCTATCTTAATAAATATGCCGCAAAGAGTCACGGATATGAACTTCAGGAAATGCTCGGAACACCTGAGCAAAATTACGTAAAGCAGCATTCAAGATATTTGAAGAGCAAGAGCCGTGCTCTTCGCGAATCCGGAAGCTGGATCGGAAAAGAGATACATATTAAGAAGGACGGAAGCAATTTCATAGTAGAAGCCAGAAGAAAATTGTTGAAAACCGAAAAAGGAAATTTTGAACTCATGGTTGGCCGGGATGTCACTTCAAAACATGAAATGGAGCGAAAGCTCAGGTTACATTCACTGCTTCTCAATAACGTAAGTGAAATTGTCATAGCCATCGATGGTTCATATCGGATAATGTATATGAACAAGACCGCTGAAGATTTTTTCCGCATTAGTTTGAGAAAAGCGTTCGGGAAAAGGATAGAAGAATTATCTTCAAAACTCTTTGAAAAACTCTCTGAAGGGATATTCCCATTATGCAATGAAACGGCTCCCAGTAAACTCGTCGAGATTGAAGAAGAACAGGGAACCAGAATTATGCTCCAATTCATATCCCGATGTGTCAAGGAAAAAGGAAGGGTAATAGGTTATGTAATTACCGGAAAGGACATCAGCGGCATATACTACATTCTTCCGAACTTGAAGAATAGAGTCGAGCTACTTGAAAAATTATTTGATCCAGCAGTTGCAACGGACCTCAAAGGTAGGATTCTTTATGCTAATTTGAGTTGGTTGGAAACCTTTGGAATAAACGATGTAAACAACATCTTGGGTATGAAACTGGTGCCTGATTTCCTGCAGTCTTCAGAAAAAGACCGAAATACTATAAATAAGCTCCTCGAAAGAGACGGATATGTGTATCTTAACGAAGTCTCGCTTACTGCGAAAGGAATCTCACTTAAAACCCCGGTGATAATTTTAAGACTCCGCGATAAAAAAGGTTATTTCATCGCAGATATTAGCATAATAATGAAAAGCAAGATAACTCGCCAATAATCACTTCATGAGTTTTACCAACTTCATTGCTACTTTTCCAAAACCCGCTTCATCATTTGTGGGGGCAATAACGTCTGCTGTTTTTTTTGCCATTGTTGTGGCATTAGCAACTGCCACTGAAAGGCCGACTTCTTCAAACAAAGGAATATCGTTGTCGTTGTCACCAAACGCAACAACATGTGCAGGATCAATATGCAAATTCTCGCACAAATACCTGAGTCCCACACCTTTGTGGATTCCTGCTGGAAGCAAATCAAGATATGTGGCAAAGGATCTGAAAACATTTAACTCTGGATATCTGAAAGAAAAATGCACACTCAATTTCTCTATCTGTCCAGGTTTATCTATGATCAAGAGTTTAGTAGGGGCGTTTTCGCTTATAAATTCAATGAATTTCTTTTCAACTCTGTATTCAACAGACGAATGTTTTGCATATTCTCGGGCCTTTTTACAATCGTAGGGAACAATAAGCTCATCATTGACATATGCGTGTATGTATAAGCCTTTTGATAAACTATATCTGATTATATCCACTGCTATTCTTGAGGGAATATTTTCGTTGAATATAACATCTCTTCCGTTCCAGACAACCGCACCGTTGTAGGCTATGATTGGATAGGTTCTTCTGAGCCTCAAAGACTGAAGCTTCATAACAGAACTCAACATTCGCCCACTTGCAAAAAATATCTCTATACCTGACTCTTCAATGGCCTCTAAAGCACTAAGGTTCTCTGGTGGAATGTTTCCTTTAGTATCTATGAAAGTTCCGTCTATGTCTATGACAAAGGCTTCTATCATGTTCATCTCCTGTATCCGTTGGTAATAGGCATTCTCCAATCTTTACCGAAAGCCCGCCGAGAGATCTTTATACCAGGGGCACCTTGCCGCCTTTTGTATTCATTTCTTTGAAGTAATTTCAGTACAAAACCAACGACTTCCTCACCGTATCCATGTTCAACGATTTCGGTCTGTGATAGCCCCTCTTCGATGTAAAGTTTTAGAATACTGTCCAGAATTTCATAAGGTGGAAGTGTATCCTGATCGCGTTGATCAGGTCTTAACTCTGCTGAAGGAGCTTTGTCAAATACTCGCTTTGGAATTATCTCTCTTCCCTTAACCTCATTGAAATACTTGGCCAAAGCATAAACTTCCGTTTTATAAACGTCTTTTATTACAGCTATCCCACCTGCCATATCACCATAAAGAGTTGCGTATCCGGTGGCTATTTCGCTTTTGTTGCCCGTTGCTAGAATAAGCCATCCAAATTTATTTGAAAGCGCCATAAGATAATTTCCTCGAATCCTGGCCTGGATATTCTCTTCGGTAACATCTGTTTTTGTGTTTTTGAATACAGTTTCAAGTGCATTCAAATAAGAGTGATATACTTCTTTGATAGAAATTGTGAGTTTGTTTATAGCAAGATTTTTTGCCAGTAGAGTCGCATCTTCAACGCTTTCTTTCGAAGTGAATTCCGAGGGCATTAAAACACCTATGACATTATCACTGCCAAGCGCTTCTGAGGCTATACAGGCAACCAAAGAAGAATCCATACCTCCACTTAGACCCAGGGCAACTTTTTTGAAGCCATTCTTTCTAACGTAGTCCTTCAAGCCAAGTACTAAAGCCTTAAAAGCTTCTTCTTCCCAGCGGCTTTCGTCGGGCTTTGCTGGTGGTGTTTTTTTAATGCCCAACTTTCCTGAAATAGAGAGTCTTACGGTTTCAAGTTCAGATACTTTGGAATATCCCTTACGCTTTCCTTCATAGAGGTTATACCTTGTAGATACAAAAGGATCCACATCAACAACGAAAAGCTCTTCTTCAAAAGCACTTGCAATATGATGCTTTCCCTCAGGGGTAACAAGCATACTGCGCCCATCGAAAACTAGTTCATCCTGTCCACCAATTATATTACAATAGGCTATTATCGCCGAATATTCCATCGCCCTTGTCAAAAGCATATTCAGCCTTGAACGCCATTTATTAACACAAAAAGGAGAGGCTGAAAGGTTCACGATGAGATTCGCCCCAGCAATGCATTGATCGTTTATAGGACCAGTTGGAACCCATAGGTCTTCACAGATATTAACGCCTATTTTAAGACCAGCATGCTCTATTATCACAGGCTTGTTTCCGGGTGCAAAGTACCTCTTCTCATCAAAAACAGAATAATTTGGCAGGTGCATCTTGTGGTATTTGCCTGCTATTTCTCCATTTTTTAATATGGCTGCGGAGTTATAGATCTCACCATCATAATCTACAAAACCCAGAAGAACCAGCGTTTCCAGCCCCTTTGTTGCTACTGCTACTTTTTCGAGAGCTTTAAGATTTTCCCTTATAAAATCGAGCCTGAGCAAGAGATCTTCAGGGGGATAGCCAGTAATTGTCAGTTCTGGAAATACCAAAATATCTACGTCATTCTTTTTTGCCATATCAATGTATGTGAGTACTTTTTCTACGTTGCCGTTGATATCACCGACTGTAATATCAATTTGCGCAAGACCCAATCTAATTACCATGTTTACTAACCTCCCAGAGATGACTGAAATGTCTCATGAATCTCATTGCTATATTCTTCGACTCAATTATAACAACCAATTCTCTATTTTTACTCCAAGCGCTTGTTGTGAGATTGGCCGATCCCGTTATGACAAGCTCATCATCTATTATCAGGGTCTTATCATGAAGAAGCCATTTCTCCTTGTTCCAGCGAAGCTCTATCCCGGAGGAAAAATATGTATGCAGTGGCGAACACGATATGTTCCAATCATCAACAATTCCCATAACTTCGACCCCCTTACTGGCCATATACTTGAAAGCTGTCAAAAAGCGCGGGTCAGTAAACGCATAGAACATAAAATATATGCTCTTTTCGGCAGATAGTATCCTGGTCAAAAGAATCTCGTCGACATTTTCTTGTGGAGTGAGATAGAAAAAAGTTTTACCTTCACTAAATCCCGGGGTTTTCATTCCTTTCTCTATAGCTTCATAGAATTTTGTCAATCCGAGTGCAATTTCCTCAGAGTCAAAATACAGAAGTGTATTTGAGTCTTCACAAAGACCGCTATGGGTAAAATTCCCGGTAGAAACAATCGATTTGTGCCCATCAACAATCATAAATTTCGCATGTATCAAAGCCTTGGAACTGTCACACTTCAAATTGAAGAGGGGTTTTAACGATAAGCCACGAAAAATCGATGAATCATCGACAATTCCCTTAACGTGGACTCCTTTAGCGACAAGCTCATTGAGTTTGTCTATTATCAGTGGTTCATCCAGAGAATAGGCAACAAACAGCACTGTGCTTTCCGCAGAATCTAAGAAATGAACAACTGTTTTCACCAGTGAAAGCCCATCCGAGGAGTAATACTCAATTGTAGCTAAACCAAGCGATACAGTCAGAATTACCAAAATAACAGCAAATGTTGTTCGCATGGAATACATAAAAAGGGGGAACCTTTCGGTTCCCCTTTGGTGGAGTCGAAGGGATTCGAACCCTCGGCCTTCACAATGCCATTGTGACGCGCTCCCAGCTGCGCTACGACCCCACTCCGGAACAATTATACGATACTAACTAAAAGTTTTCAAGTACCTTTGCGAATTTATCGCTTCTTTCTCTCGAGCCATCCGATAACCACCGGGGCGGCAATATACAGTGATGAATAGGTTCCGACTACAACGCCGACTAAAATA
>QNAR01000072.1 GCA_003643975.1 Thermotogae bacterium
CCGATGGTCTGTGACTCTGCTTTGTGGAAAATTATACGTTCTGATTTTTTCGCTTCTGTCTCCAGAACCAATTTGCAGTCGTCTTTTTTGAGACATTTTGCTCATTTGGTCTTGCAACATCATATCAAAAAGCCGCGCTCTCAGCAACTCCATAGCCCTGGCTTTATTCTGATGCTGTGAGCGGTCGCGTTGCACTGAAACTGCAATGCCTGTAGGAAGGTGAACGATTCTAACCGCGGATTCTGTCTTGTTAACGTGTTGCCCTCCAGCGCCAGAGGCTCTGAACGTATCTATACGCAATTCGGAAGGGTCAATTTTCACATCCAGTTCTGTGGCCTTTGGAAGAATGGCAACTGTGGCGGCGGAAGTATGGATTCTCCCGCCTGATTCGGTTCTTGGAACTCTCTGCACTCTATGTACACCACTTTCGTATCTCAATTTTCTATATACATCTTTCCCTTTGATTTCGAAGACGATTTCCTTATAACCACCCAGGTTAGTCTCATTCATGTCCAGCACGTCAACTTTCCAGCCCGATCTTTCTGCAAACCGAGCGTACATTCTAAAAAGGTCTGCCGAGAAGAGTGCTGCCTCTTCCCCACCTGCACCAGCTCTGATCTCAACGATGGTATTCCTATCAGAATCTTCATCAGGTACAAGGCGCATTTTGAGTTCAAGATGAAGCTTTTCAATTTCCTTTTGCAAATGTTCCAGGGTTTGTTTTATTTCCTCCTGCTCATCTGGTGGTGAAAATTCAAGGAGGTCTTTCCATTCTTGCAATTCTCTCTCCTTTGCCTCAATTCCCTCTTCAAGCAAGAATATCTCTCTTAGCTCAGCGTGTTTTTTGCTGAGCTCCATAAGTTTATCAGGGTTTGAGGAAATTTCTGGTGATGACAATTCCTTTTCGACTTCTTTCAGTTGTTTTCTCAGTGAATCGAGAATCTCCACCGGATTCATCAGATTAACCTCCTGGTTACGGCTTCAGGATCGCGAGCATAGTTTTTAACCTGTTCCATAGAGATATCTCCCTGTTTAAAGGCGTTTATAAGCGCATCGTCAAAGGTTACCATACCAAATCTTCCACCTGCTTGCATCATGGATTCTATTTGATGAAACTTTTTCTCCCTTATCAGGTTTCTTATCGCCTGATTCACAACCATAATCTCTAGAATCGGCACCCTGCCTTTCCCACTTTTGTGTTTTAAAAGCCTCTGATATATTACCGCCAGTAAACTGTTTGCGAGCTGCATGGCAATCTGATTCTGCTGATATGGCGGAAACACACCAATAATCCTTTCCGGGGTGGTGGAAGCGGAATTAGTATGAATTGTCGAAAAAACGAGATGCCCAGTTTCAGCAGCTGTCATTGCAAGCTCCATCGTTTCAGCATCTCTCATCTCACCCACGAGTATTACATCCGGATCTTGCCTTAAGGCATATTTCAAGCCATTTGAAAATGAGCTTGTATCTTGTCCCAGCTCACGTTGATGAACTAATGCCAATTTTGATTCAAAAACATATTCTATGGGATCTTCGATTGTTATAAGATGAACCGGCCGGTTTACATTTATATGTTCGAGCATGGCTGCAAGTGTTGTGGATTTTCCGCTTCCTGTTGGCCCGGCAACAAGCACAAGCCCTTTATCAGGCGAACAAAATTCTTTGAACAACGGGGGGTATCCGAGATCATCAAGGGTACGGATTTTCTTGGGAATCAACCTCAGTGCTAAAATTGGCAATTTGTCAGAGAAATAAAGGTTTCCCCTCACACGTGATTCCCCAAAACTAAAAGAAAAGTCCACCTCTTTTTTGACAGGATCTGTGAGTTCTATTCCCGTTTTTTCTTCCAATTCTCTCAGCAACTGAATTATGTTTTCCATAGAAGGTCGCAATTCATTGTCATTAAAAAGTGATCCATCTATCCTGAAAGCCACCTTTTGGCCCGGAGTGATATGAATATCACTTGCTCCGTAATTCTCTCCTTTAGCGAGGATTTCATTTAGCTGCATTATCACACCTCCCTCTTTTCTTAATGGATTTTAACATAGTGAATTGATAATATCTTTTTCGTATGATGTATTATCTCTTCAGATCGATTTAGGAGGTTAAAAAATGTTTTACGAACTCTTTCTTCGCTCCTTTGCGGATGGAAATGGAGATGGCATCGGCGATTTCAAGGGTGCCACAGAAAAACTCGATTACCTTGCGGAGCTGGGTATAACAGGAATATGGTTACTACCAATAATGAAATCTCCTTCATATCATGGATATACTGTTTCAGATTTTTACTCAGTCAATCCGGCATATGGTACTCTGGAAGATGCCAAGGTTTTTCTCGAACGTGCTCATACAAAAGGCATGAAAGTAATTTTAGACATGCCTTTGAATCATACTGCCATAACTCACCCTTGGTTCTTAAAAGCTCTTTCAGGTGATAATAGGCATAGAAGTAAATATCTTTGGTTAGAGAAGCCCGAATGGCTAAAGGCACGCAGACCCTGGGATAATCAGAAAGTTTGGTCAAAACTCAACGGTGAATATTACTATGCACTTTTCGGCCCGGGAAGCCCCGATTTAAACTATGAAAACCCCGAGCTTCGCGAAGAAGCTAAAAGAATTCTTTCTTTCTGGCTCTCTCTTGGATTTGACGGGTTCAGGTTTGATGCTGCCAAACATATTTTCGACTTTTCAAAAGAGACTGGTAAATGTGAATATCAGCACGAAAGAAACATTGCTTTCTGGAAAGACCTAACTGAGCATTGTCGAAAAATAAATCCCGATGCTGTTTTTGTCAGTGAAGTCTGGGATGACCCGGATATCGTTGATTTGTATTCCACCGTATTTGGAATTGGATTTAATTTTCCACTGGCATATGCAATAAAGGAAAATATCCTTGTGCTAAATCCTGGAAAATTAGCTGAAGCGCTATATCATGTTATGAATAGATATTTCGGAGATGAGATTCTGTACGCCTCAGGAACTTTTTTGACAAATCACGATATGACAAGACTGTTGTCCTATATGAAAGGTGATGAAAGCAAAGCGCTCCTTGCTTTCTCTGTACTCACAACACTTCCAGGTATTCCTTTTATATATTATGGTGAAGAGTTGGGAATGAAAGGCGAATACAACGAATTTGCCAACGAAGCTCAACTTGAACCTTTTCCATGGTTCGAACTTGGCTCCGGACCATGGCAGACAGAATGGAAGGCATTTGCAAGCAATCCTCCTTTTTCTGGACTTTCTTATGAGGTGCAGGGTTTGACAATCCATTCCTATTTTTCCAGAGTCAAGAACATCCTGCACTTTAGGAAAAAGAACTCATGGATAGGCAATTGTAAAATACTGGAAATAAAGGTAAAAAACAATGTTCTATTTCTCGCTGTTGAAGTAAAAGGGGAAACAACCCTTTTTGTGCACAATTTCAACCCAAAAGCGGTTATACTTGAAAAGCAGGGGCATGCTACTCTGATAAACGGAGAATTATCGGAATTTGAGAATTCGATTTCTCTCGAAAGAATGAGCTCAGCGATGATCAAATAAAAAAGCGGGCTGCAGCCCGCGACAGTAATTAGGGGGGTAAGCTTTCTTTATAAATAAGACTGTTTATGTTCTATTTTTGTTCAATGGAGAAGAATGTTGTGAAAAACAGAGAAGAAAACGCTAAAAAAGGGGCGGTAATAGGCATTGTTGGCAATGCTTTGCTTTCTGCACTGAAAATTATTACCGGTGCCTTTACAGGAAGTATGGCCATCACAGCTGATGGTCTTGATTCTGCAACCGATATATTGACCTCTGTGATCACTTTGGTTTCTACAAATCTTTCAAAAAAGCCCCCCGATGAGGAACATCCCTATGGTCACGAACGCGCTGAAACAATTGCCTCAAAGATAATCTCCATGATAATTTTCTTTGCAGGTGCCCAATTAGCCATCTTCTCAATGCAAAAGCTCATTTCTGGGAAACTCCTTGTTGAAAACCTACCAATTGTCCTGTCAGTGGCTTTTATTTCATCAGCGGGGAAATATGCTCTCTACAAATACAAATTGTACATAGGCCATAAAATCGATAGCGATGTTTTTATAGCAGATGCCATCAATATGAAAAGCGATATATTCATTTCACTTTCTGTTGCCGCAGGAATGGTTATAGTTAAGCTAACTGGCTTATTTGTTTTTGATGCGATATTGGGGCTTTTTGTTTCCGCATTTGTTATAAAAACCGCTATCGAGCTTTTCATGAGCAGTAGCTATGAACTAATGGATGGCATTCAACCACGCGATGATATCTATCGCAGGGTACTGGAAGAAGCTGCAAATACCAATGGGGTGTCAAACCCCCATAGAATAAGAATAAGAAAATTCGGTTATAAGTACTTCGTGGAATTGGATATGGAGGTAAAAGGTGATATTACAGTCAATGAAGCACACGAATTGTCAAAGACTGTTGAAAAAAATATCAAGCAAAACGTACCCAAGGTGTATGATGTACACGTCCACATTGAACCCCTGGGAAACGTAGAAAAAGAAACCTTTGGATTAGATAAATCGCGCATTTTTGGAAGAAAGGGTGATACAGATGGACAATAAACATAAAATGTTAAATATACCTGCTTTTACGCCAGATAATTTTGGTGACATTCCAAATCCTTTCTGGATAACGAATGCCAAAGGTGAAATACTATTTGCGAATGTGCATTTTTTGAGGTTTTTCAGAAGAACCCGCGAACAGGTTAATGGAAAGGTACTGGAAGATATAATCGAAAGAAGAACATCAAAAGAACTTTTAAGGCTTTTCCAGTTCCTTCTTAAAAGGGGTGAAACTGTACGTGAAGAGCTGCTTCTCACTGGAGCAAATACTACTGGATATTTTTGTGTTACCATGATCCCGGTTTTTAACGATCGGGTTTTGAGTCATGTCTTTTGTCATGCCTTCGATTTAACTCCTTTGAAAAACAAGTGCACATATATTGCCAGAGACCGAACTGCAATGACCAATATTCTTGCAAAATATGCCGAAAATATGCTTCCAGAAGCAAAACAGCATTTGCAAATAATCTCTGATGCCTCAGCAATGGTAGCCGTGGCATTACGTGAAAATCATTCCTATAAAATCACGAAGGACTTTATTAAAGATATTCGTGAAGCCTCGTTACTTCATGACATAGGGAATCTGGAAATTCCGTCGGAATTGTTGAAAAAACCGAGCAAACTCTCTGATGAAGAATACCAGAAAGTGAAGGAACACACCACAAAAGGAGTGAAAATTATAGAAGGCTTTCTTGAGACAGGTTCGGCTTTTTTCAATTTATGTGCTGAAATCATTGAACATCATCATGAAGCCTTCGATGGAAGTGGCTATCCTCACGGACTATCTGGCACAGACATACCATTTTCCGCAAGGATTGTAAGCGTTGCTGACAGTTATGCTTCCATGAGAGTTAAAAGGCCTCACAGAAAGGCTTTAGAAAGAGATAAAATTCTTAAGATAATAAACATGGAAAGAGGCAAGAAGTTTGATCCCATGATTGTTGATGCATTTTTTTCAATTGAAAGAGGACTAAATGCACTGATTAATTTAACCTGATTTGTGGTTTAATTATAACGATTCTAAATAATTACGGGGGGTGAATCTATGAACAAGCTCGATGGAACAAAAACACTTGAAAATCTAATGAAGGCCTTTGCAGGTGAGTCTCAGGCGAGAAATCGTTATACTTTCTTTGCCTCAGTAGCCAGGAAAGAAGGATTTGAGCAAATTTCTTCACTCTTTCAGGAAACTGCTGAAAACGAAAAAGAACATGCCAAGCTTTTTTATAAGCACATAGCTGAAAAAACCGAAAAATTGCCAGCGACCATTCATGTAGATGCGGATTATCCGGTAGAATATCGTTCAACTCTTGAAAATCTCAAAGCTGCCGCAGCAGGTGAAAATGAAGAATGGTCAGAACTTTATCCAGCATTTGCTGATGTTGCTGAAGAAGAAGGCTTTAAAGATATTGCCGAAACATTCAGGCAGGTAGCGAAAGTCGAAAAAAAGCATGAAGAACGTTATCTAAAACTCGCGGAAAACGTGGAAAAGGGACATGTTTTCAAGAAGCCTGAAAAAGTATTGTGGAAGTGCAGAAATTGTGGTTACATCCTTGAAGCTTACGAAGCACCTGAAAAGTGCCCTGCATGCAAGCACCCACAAAGTTACTTTGAACTTTTCGTGGAAAATTATTAGCTTTATAATACGGGGGGATGTTCCCCCCCATCATATATACTTCTTCAATGTCGGTTCTCTTGTACAGATGAATTTTTCAATCTCGTACAACCCATATTCTCCTGTGGCACCTTTGTATTGAACGTTCAATGCTCCCAGTGCATTACCAAATCGAAGCGCTTCTTTGAGATTTCCTCCAGAAGAAATCACATGAATAAAACCTGCATTGAAAGCATCTCCTGCACCAGTCGTATCTACAACTTTCGTCAAATAAGCAGGAACAAAAAAACCTTCAGGCAAAACTTCTACACCCTTTGCGCCCTTTGTAACCACAATATGTTTTGACTTGATGTTGCCAACTTTTTTAACTGCTTCCCATTCTTTCTCGTTGAAAATCAAATAAGTAAAATATTTTGACAATTTCACCAAGCCTTCCGGATTTTCAAAGCTAACGATACCACCGGGAGCGTAGCTAATAATAGGAATGTCACAGCTCAGATTATTCAAGATTTTCTCGGCTTGTGCTATGCTTATGCCAGCCAAATGGAGAAAAGTGGTTTCTTCTGGAGCAGCAATTTTGGGAAAGACTTTTTCGTTAATTCCACGATAGGTAAACAAAAAGCGATGTCCGTCACCATTGACTGTTACAAAACAAAATCCTGTTCTCTCGCCATCGGTAACCTTAACATATTCCACGTTGATACCTCTTTTTTTGAGCTCTTTCAACAACCACTGACCGAAAATGTCGTTCCCAAGTGCTCCGTTGAGGAATACTTCTCGCCCCAGTTTTGCAAGCTGAATAGCGGTGTTGGAAGCCGTTCCGCCTATTCCCGGATCCAATTCGAGAACCCTGTTTTCTTCGATATTGCGAGTTTTATCTAACATCGCCGTAATATCAAAATTTATGTTTCCAACCACCTGTATCATGATTATCCCTCACAATTCACTAATGATTTCCGGTTCCATGAAGTACAATACGAGTGGGGAGGTGCTTTTATGAAAAAAAAGTATTTCGGTAGAATTATTTTACTATTTTTTATAGGATTTTTTTTACAGTCATGTGTTCCTTCAATTCCCGACAGGATTCAGACGGGCTTTGAACATTTAAGATCCGGAGAAGTCAGCCTGGCTATAGAGGACTTCAGCCTTGTTACAGATTCTTCCAATAATCCCACGAAAATAGCCCTTGCCAGTGAGGGACTGGGTTGGTGCTACTATCTGAAACATAACTTCGAGCTCGCAAATTCTTACTTCTTACAAGCCAAGGAAAGCTACCCTACCAAAAAAGAGATACTTTCAGGGCTTGCGCTCACAAAAACGCAACTGGGTGAATTTAACAGCGCGATTGACAGCGG
>QNAR01000073.1 GCA_003643975.1 Thermotogae bacterium
CACCAATATCAGGTCCTTCATCCCAATCTAAACCACACCAGCGGAGAGAATTGATTATCTGCTCTTCTGATTCACGTGTAGAACGCTCTGTGTCTGTATCCTCTATACGCAGGACCATTTTTCCACCCTGGCTCCTGGCGAATAACCAATTGAAAAGAGCTGTTCTAACACCGCCCACATGCATATGTCCTGTTGGACTGGGCGCAAACCTGCATTTGATCATTGTTTTCCCTCCAATTTATACTGTTTATGCTAAGAATCTATCCAATTGTTCAAGAGCTGTCACCTGAAATATCTCCACAATGCGCCTGTTATCAAGAAACTTGCCATCTATTAAGCTAGGAACAATTCTATCTGTCCAGCCACCTGTTCCCCTGAATAACACAACAGTTTTTCCACAGGCATAGGCTGAAATGATTTCATAAAGTGTCCCAATTTCACCGCCAATTGAAATAACCAAATCAGCTGACCTTATAAGAACAAGAGACCTCATTAGATAGTCCATACCCGTATTTATAGTTAAATTGTTGTATTCATTTCCAGCTTCATCAAAGGGAAGTATACCAATTGTCTTTCCACCGGCCTGACTAGCTCCTTTAGAAACCAATTCCATAACACCATCTCGTCCACCGGTGAGAAGATTATGCCCTTTTTGTGCAATGAGTTCTCCAAGTGCCACACAAATATCCGATATCCTTTTTATAATTGGCCTTTCTACATCGCCTGAGTAACCGATTACAGCGACGTTCATTTTATTCTTCAACTCCAAGATAGTTTTCAATAACTCCCGGATCATTGAGTACCTTTTCCGGTGATCCAGAAGCAATAACCTCTCCTTTATTTAACACATAGAGAACATCTACGACTTTGCTTAAGCTGTTCACGTCGTGATCCGTAACGATTACACCTATGGAACGTTCTTTGAGCTTTAAGATCATTTTCTGTATATCTTTAACTGTGATGGGATCAATTCCGACAAATGGTTCATCAAGCAGGATAAAATGGGGTAAGAGAGTTAAGGTTCTGGCAAATTCCAGCCTTCTTTTTTCACCACCAGATATAAGGTCTGCCTGCTGGTGTTTTAGGTGTGAAATACCGAACTCTTCCATTAGTTTTTCGGAAATTTCCTGAAGCTCTTTCCCTTTTTTCCCATTCAACCTCAGTATAACTTCCAGGTTTTCTCCAACATCAAGTCCCCTGAATATCGAGCTTTCCTGAGGTAGATAGGCAATTCCCCTTTTTGCTCTTTCATGTATTGGAAGATGCGTTATCCTTTCATCGTTTAGAAATATCTCTCCCTTATCCGGAATCACTATACCAAGAATGGACTTAAAGGCGGTGGTTTTCCCCGCCCCGTTAGGGCCGAGGATACCAACCACCTGCCCGGATTGTGCCATTATAGAAACATCTTTTAATACCTGGCGCTTGCCAAAACGCTTATAAAGTCCAACGCACTTGAGAACCGTGCTCACACACTTAGAATCCTTTCAGGTATTCAATGACCATATCGGTAATATCATATGTCCCTTTGCCGTAAACCACCGAGTCATTGGAAAGTACCAGATCATAATCGAGGAATGTCGCGTAATCCTCAATTCTCTTTTTAATCTGATCAAGTATAACCTGGGTTTTAGAGTTGTATGTCTGCTGGAGTGTTTGTTCATACTGAGCTTTCTTGGTGAGTATTTCCTGCTGCTTGGTGGCCAGCTCTTGGCTGCTTGCGCCAGATTTTACCATATCTTGATACTCTTTCGTCAGGTTATCCAGCTGTTTTTGATAAAAGGCAAAATCCTCCTGATAATTCTTGTTGAGATCCTGCCACTCCTTTGTTGATTGAAGCACTTTTTGAAGGTCAAGATAAGCAATTTTCGCTGGATTGGACGGCCCTGAAGCGTTATCAGAGATAACAAGGGCTCCTACTAAAACCAGCGCAATCGTAAGGATCAGACCGAGCTTTTTCACAAAATGCACCTCCTATGGGAATATTAGAACAATTTTTTTGAATCCAAAAGAATAGTTACAGGTCCATCATTAACAAGCTGAACTTCCATATGCGCCTGGAAGACGCCAGATTTTACATCTATTTCTTTAGAAGCCAAATCCACAAATTTTTCAAAGTGCGCCTTTGCAAGCTCCGGTGGGGCGGCTTCGGTAAAAGAGGGCCTTCGCCCTTTGCGAGCATCACCCAAAAGGGTGAATTGCGAAACGACCAGCAGTTGGCCATTGACATCTTTTAGAGAGAGGTTCATTTTTCCCTGTTCATCTTCAAATATCCGGAGATTCAGGACTTTATCCAGCATCCATCGTAGATCGTTTTCTGTGTCGCCAGTTTGAACACCGAGTAGCAACAAAACACCATGTCCGATTTTGCCTACAACGGTTCCATCTACTTTTACTGCAGCCTGGCTAACTCTTTGAACCACAGCTCTCATATAGCACCTCCGACTCTTATTACTCTTTGAACTCCCTTTATTGATCTAAGGCTTTCCATTATCGATGTCAGATGTCCGAGATCTTTTACCAGGATATTTGCATCCATGAAATCATAACCCCACTTACCTGATTCCACAGTGTATTTAATCACTTTTGCACCTTTCACTTTGAATTTGTCTATCACTTTACTTATTACAGAACGGTCAGAAGCATCGAAATCAACTATAACCTTTACTCTGTACATATCGTTAAGGCTGAGACTCCATTCAGCGCTTAATTGTTTCTCCAGCGGGACGTTTCTGACATTTTTACATTTCGCATTATGTATGGAAATACCCCTTTTGCTGATAATAGCGACAATGTCATCTCCAGGAACTGGATTGCAGCATTTCGCAAAATACACATCTATGCCTGTTTGGCCGCCAATTAAAACCTCTTTTCCTTTCCCGGGTTTTATCTTCACCCTGGATACTTCAGGAAGCTCTGACTCTTCTTCTTCAGGCTGGATAGTTTTTAGAAGCTCCGAAGTTGTAATGCTTCCCTCACCCAGTTTGAAAAACAAATCTTTTTCACTGTTTATGTTGAATTTCTTTAACACTCGTTCCATTGTGTCACTTTCTAAAAACTCGTCTACGCTTTTCCCCAATCTTTTGCATAATTTTTTACATATATCGCGACCACGTTCCATAAACTCAGCGTTGGTCTTGTTTTTGAAGAATCTTCTTATTTTGGCACGAGTACTGCTGGACTTTGCATATTTTAACCAGTCAAGGCTTGGTCCCTCACTGGCTTTGTTCACGATAATTTCGACTCTATCGCCAGCTTTGAGTTCATAATCAATGGGAACTATTCTGTCATTTACCTTTGCACCGGCGAAATGATGCCCGATCTCCGTATGGATGGCATAGGCAAAATCGATCGATGTTGCACCCTTTGGTAGATGAATGAAATCTCCCTTCGGAGTGAATACGTAGATCTCATCTCCACCGCTTAACATCTTGGAAAGTGCACTCAAGTCCTCGAAACTGCTGATGAGAGCTTCATCTTTTCTGAGCTTTTCAAACCAGGGGTTTTTTCTCATCGAACTGATGCCCTCTTTGTATAACCAGTGAGCTGCAACTCCATATTCGGCTTCCCTGTGCATGGTTTCAGACCTGATTTGTATTTCCAAGGGTTCTCCATTGTGGGTTACGAGAGTCGTATGCAAAGATCGATAGCCATTGGACTTTGGGGTGGCAATGTAGTCTTTTATTCTCCCGGGAATAGGTGCCCATAGTGAATGGACAATTCCCAAAATTTTATAACAGTCAACATCACTTTCTGTAATTATTCTCAGTGCGATGAGGTCATATATCTCGTCAAAAGCCTTGTTTTTCCTTGTCATTTTAGTCCATATGCTGTAAAGATGCTTCACTCTTCCCTCGATCCGGAAATTGATACGATATTTCCGCAATTCTGATGTCACAATCCTCCTGTATTCATCCATTATGGACTGCCGTTCCTGAAGTTTGCGGTTCATCATTAACTTGAGTTCTCTGTACTGTTCCGGATAGAGTGTTTTAAAGGAGATATCTTCAAGTTCCCATTTAATTTTGTGAATGCCTATTCTATGCGCAATAGGTGCATAGATTTTCAACGTTTCGTTGGCTTTTTCTTTGCGCTTTGTCTCATCTTTTAAATGCTGAATAGTACGCATGTTGTGAAGCCTATCTGCGAGTTTTACAATGATAACCCTGGGGTCATCTGACATGGCAAAGAGCATTTTCCTGATTGTTTCGACTTTCATCTTGAATTTTGCTTCTTTTTTATCCAGCTTCTGAGTAAGATTGAGATTGCTTATCTTTGTAACTCCATTAACGATATTGGCCACATCGTTTCCAAATTTCTCTTTGACCTCATCGATGGAAACTTCGCAGTCTTCCACAATATCATGGAGTAATCCCGCAATAATAGTAGCAAGATCGGCTCTAAGCTCTGCCAAAATCTTTGAGACTGCTACGGGGTGTATTATAAATGGTTCGCCAGAATCCCTGAATTGAGAGCGATGATGGGTAAAGGCAAATTCATATGCCGCAATTATTTTCTCTCGCTCTCGCCTTTTTATTCTGAATCCAAGGATCTTCTCAATTTCTTTGACAAGATCCAAACCTTCCGTGCCGTTTAAAACTTTCTCGCTCAAGTTCTCACCCCGGTTCTTTTAACAATTTTAGCACGGACTGAGGTTCAAGGCATTCGTATATTCCAAATCATAAAAAGAAGGTTTTAATGGCATTGGCTATCACAACCACCACTAGAATTAATTTGATGAATTTCAATCCTTTTTTCAGAGCAAGCCTAACTGCGATATAAGCGCCTGTCATATTTCCCAATGCCAATAACAGCCCTATCGGGATATCGACCATACCTTTAGACAGAAAGACTATAAGGGAAGTTGTAGTATAGATCAAAACAATCCCGACTTTTATCGCATTGGTTCTTAAGAGATCTGTACCCAAAAAGAAAGTAATCGCAGCTATAAGGAGAAACCCTATTCCGGCTTGAATGAACCCACCATAAATACCTAGCAAAAAAAAGCCTGCTCCTTTTAGATAAGGATTGTTCACAATTTTCTTGTTCTTGCCAAGCTTTGGCTTCTTGATAACAAAATACACCATCACCAGCAGAATAACACTTATGACCCTTCCCAGTATTTCCCTATTGAGATCCACTGCTATAAAGGAGCCAACTATGGCACCCGCAGCTGCAAAAATACCAAGCGGAATTGCAACTTTAAAGCTCTTTACGCCACGTTTTTCGAAAGAACCAACTGCAACAGCGTTTTGAAAGAATATTGCAACCCGGTTTGTCGCGTTTGCAATATCCGGCGAAAGGCCCAATAGCATAAGCAGCGGCAGAGTAATCATCGATCCACCACCAGCGAGCGTATTAACAACTCCTGCAAGCACACCACCGAAATAAACCGTCAATAAAAGGAGCGGGCTCATTTCTTCACCTCCGGAATGGTTTTTTAGAGTTTAACATGTTTTTGGTTTACATATTTCATAAAAAACTGTTATCTCATCAGGAGGGTTTAGGGTCTGGTTATTAGAGTTTAGTAAAAGCACTAGACCTACTATAGCATCTTGTATAGTATAGCATTCTTTGTATATAGCAGTGTTCTTTTTGATGCATAACCATTTGCTATTATATCTGTCTATAATATGGTTATTTCTTGTATCTGTTGTATCGTTATGCTATAATTTGTATATACTAAGAGAAAGGTAGAGACAATGGAGGTATGGCAATGAGCAGAGATATTGGGGTGATAGAGATATTAAATCTCCTTGGAAAGTTAGAAGATGAAGGCGCTATTTCTTCAAGAAAGCGCTTTATAGAAAACTATATTAAAATACTAGACAGTCTTGATTTAGTAACCTCTGACATAAACAGAATAGTTGAAGCACATCAGAACGCTGAAGAAAAAACTCTTTTTGTCAGAGCTTATGGCGACCTGGTCAACAGGCTTGCGGAGCTTTCAGGCATGAAAGTGGAATACATCAAATACAGCAACAGAGATAAAATAAGTGGTATCTGGTACGCTGGCGAGAACTTTGAGCTCAAGGTAGCTGCGATAATACCGACCGATCACGAAGAGGCAAAGTGGATTTCTAGAAGTGCACTTCTTGTATTGCCAGAAGCCATTGACTTTGGACGACCTTTTGTAACCGTGGAGAAGCTTACGGAATTTTTTAGGCTTGTCTCGCATATTAATTTACCAATTTCTACATTAGCTCAGGTCTTAAGAGTCGATGATAACTACGATTTGCGATTAATCCCTGTCATGGAGCTTATCGTGCTTGCTTTCAAGAAACAGCTAAAGTCTAAGGTCAACAATATTTCCATGAATATAGAATGGTCACAAAAAGAACTCGAACAGCTTTTTGAAACTCTAAAATTACCCACACTGTATTTTATGAAAATCCTCCTTTCTGGAAAAAAGACGGCTTATGAAATATATGAAGAATTAAACAGTATGCTTGAAAATGATGCTCACGAAAAAGTAAAAAGTCCCATGGCAGTCGGGGCAATTATGGGTGCACTTTCAAAACACTATCGTGGATTAAAAGAACCACTTGTTGAACGTAAGGGAAAGCACTATATTATCAACGAAAAATATAAAGATATGATAGCATCTGCTATAACTAGCATCCAAAGCTAATTGCAATATCGAACTGCATTATTTTGCCGTTAGAGGCCTTTTTTGTTGATTTGATATATAAATATCAAGAAATTCAAAAAAAGTGCCTTAAAATCGATTCTGCGAGGTCACGTTCTGTGAAAAGCATTATAAGCTAAATGCAGAAGCTGCTGTTACTCACTGTATTATGGTATAATAAAAAGTGGAGACATAATGTATATTACGTCTCCACTTTTCCTTATTTTTTCTCATCCAATCATAGGGGGAATAAAATGGACTTTGAAGATGCAGTAGAAAGATTCACCGAATATCTGGAATTCGTCAGAAATCTCTCACAAAATACAGTCAGTTCATATACTAGAGACCTCAACCATTATAGCAAATACCTCCAGGAACATTCATTGGATTATAGGCATGTAAAAAGGCGAGACATAGAAAGATTTATGAAGGAGCTTTCTCAAGGATACTATTCCGCATCGAGATTATCCCCTTCCTCTGTTGCTCGCCATCTCTCCACTCTCAAAACATTTTACATGTTCCTCTATGTAAGTGGCACGGTAAACAAGATTCCAACCGACCTTGTAAAAGCCCCAAAGACCCGAAGACGCATTCCGGAATACATAAGCTATGAAGAAATCCAGAAAATACTCAATGCCTTTCCAGAGACTCACCTTGGAAAGCGCAATCGTGCAATCATTGCACTGATGTACTACTGTGGGCTCCGGGTTAGTGAGGTCTGCTCCCTTACATTAAGGGATATCTCCCTCGAAAGTGATCCCCTGGTGCGCGTCAAAAGCGGTAAAGGAGATAAAGACAGGATAGTGCCTCTCACCCCTGATGCGATTAGCATGCTAACAGATTATCTGGGTTATAGAGATAAATTTCCAGAAGCCAATAGGCA
>QNAR01000074.1 GCA_003643975.1 Thermotogae bacterium
ATGGTTGCTGATTTTCTGCTTAAATGCTTCAATCTCACTCCATGTTGATGACATTTCAAGTGAGCTATTTTGTATTAGTATATACCCAGCAGCCTCTATCGCATTTTCAAGTACATTCTGCTTTTCCGAAACAGTTTTAAAGCTATTTAACTCATTCGCTGTGCGATTCAATTGAGAAGACACTGCCAAGAGTATCAACGTGCCAAAGATAAGCAAAATCATCGTTAGTGGGAGGGCAAATCCTCTTTTTCTAAATTCAAAGCGTAGAGATGAGAACATATCTCCTCACCTCCTTATTAGTGGCTTTGTCGTGCAATGTCACAGTAAATCGATACAGACCGCTGTATTCTTGAACCTCCTCATAGCTCAATGAATCGATTTCAAAACTATCAAAGCCTGATAATGGTAAATAATTCGTATTCAGGTTTTCCTTCAGGGAAGCAACAAAACTTCCCAAGTTATCTTTTCCCAAAAGGTCACGAAGGTTTGAGTTATGCCTTAGATGATTTTCAACGAGTTTCATTATGGCTTCTACTTCTGAAGTCCGGGAAATACTTCCAGAAAGCTCTTTGTATTTAAGAGTAAGGAATATACCAGAAGACATAAATATTGAGAGAATAGCCAGCACCAGCAAAACCTCTATTAATGAGAATCCCCTTTTAATAAAACCTCACCGCCCCTTCAACGTGTTTCTGAACAATCGGAAGAGAAGCAGGGCTATAATAAGTAAAGGTAGCATCGTATTTTATGTAATCAGTATTAGGTATAAGACTGACACTGAATGAATCAATGTGATTTGCGATTGTAGATGTAATGATTTCGTCAGACCCACCTTTAGGGAGAACGTAGAGTAATGCTTTACTTTCTGGATCATAAGTAATAGTAGAGACAGCTGTTACCCAACCTGCCTGGTTATTAGCGGGGATATTTGATATCAAAGTTATCGAGTTATCACCGGGTGTTTGGAGATCAGAAACCCCTGTAATCGTTGCTACCAAAGTCCATTGGCGGGAAATAATGTTTTGAATAGAAGTATGAAGCTTTACAATCTCCGAATCAAGCTCCATCGAGGCTTTAAGCTGATCCGATATTTTAAAAGACAAGTTTGAAACTACCACAACAGAAAGAAGAACAATGCTTGAGACAGCCATCGCCACGAGTACTTCTGTAAGTGAAAATCCCCTCCTTCTTTCCATAATATCACCTCTATAATAACCGCTTCGCTGCATCTTTTGATTTAGTCTATTGATAGAATAAACTGTTTTATTTTCAACGCGATTATATTGATGTTATTTTTCTGGACGAATAATTTTTCGGATTCGCCAATATAATTTATGCTTTACTTTATATAAACATCTTAGAAATCTTTTTTTAGATATTGATTTCTTTTTTATAGACTGACTTTGCTTTTGAAAGCAAAAGTTCTGCACAATGAGTTGAAAAAAAGAAATGACAAGCGTAAAATTGTTAGGAATCCGAACATTGATGGCGAGACGGCTGGAAATCGGGTTTGTTGCTCTGAAATCCGCGGAGTTGCTTGGAACCGCTTTACGATTGCCTTGAACTGCTAGCGCAACCGACTAGGAATAGAGTCTAGGGTATTAAAGAGCGGGTTTAGGGTTTGGTTGTTGGAGTTTAGTTTTTTCTCGTTAATCGCTACTCGAATCTCGAATCTCACTACTCGTTACTCGGCTCTAGATCTCGAATCACGTAACTCGGTTCTTTAGTTCTCGCAACTCAGCTCTTTAACTCATAACTCATCATTCATAACTCATCACTCGGCTCTTGAAAAACTCGTAACTCGCAACTCGAATCACGTAACTCGAATCTCGTTACTCGGTTCTTAATTGAGGTGTTATATGAAATACAGTTTATTGAAATCATATCTAAACCACGATGAGGCAGCTGATATAAGAAAAAGACTATTCATTATTGCCCTTCCAGCAATTGGGGAAAATGTGTTGCAGATGTTGCTTGGTATAGCGGATACAGCGTTTTTAGGGCATTATGACTGGCGAGCAATCGGTGGTGTTGGCACAGCGAACCAGATAATATTCATCCTTCAGGCAGTGCTGGTAGCTATATCAACAGGTACAATGGTATTTATATCAAACAGTCTTGGAGCCAATAACAAAAGAAAGGTTAATTCCATTGCCTGGCAGGCAATTTACCTGTCGCTAATAACAGGGCTTGGGCTTGCTACCTTGTCTATTTTTTCTGGCAATTTTATCGATATCTTTTTCCCCTCTGCAGAGGATCTAATCAAGCAGATTGGTGTCGATTACCTAAAAATAGTTCTCGCTGGTATTCCCGGCTTGAGCTTTATGATCATAATCGCCTCTGCTCTTAGGGGAGCTGGAGATACACGCTCGCCTATGTATGCAGCGTTGATCGCCAACGGTTTGAATGTATTTCTCGATTACGGCATGATCTTTGGAAAATTTGGGTTTCCCGAGCTTGGCGCAAAAGGTGCGGCCTATGCTACAGTAACTTCCAGAACAGTGGCTTCTATTATTCTTCTTATGTTACTATACACCAACAAAAGAATACACATGTCAAAAAAACCCGTAAAGAGCTCGTGGAAAAGCGTAAGGGAAGTTTTTTCAGTAGGTCTTCCAACCGCTTTTGAGAATTTTTCCTTTTCCTTTGGTGTACTGATCTTTGCAAATATTTTGTTGATGGCAGGATCCGAAGCGTATGCAGCTCACAGAATTGGGATTAACGTTGAATCCATTTCTTTTATGCCGGCCTGGGGGATTAACGTTGCAGTAATGGCCCTTATTGGTTATTATAATGGCTCTGGTGATCTAAAAAAAGTCATCGGAACTGCGAGACAAGGCTGGCTTGTTGGGCTTGGCTTTGGCGCTGTTATTGGCACAGTGATCTTTCTCTGGCCCGAGGGGTTTATAAGAATATTCACCTCCGAAAAAGGCATAATTGACATGGCGGCGCTTCCTGTGAAACTAATCGGGCTATTCCAAGTAGTACTCGCAACCGATTTTGTCGCAACAGGAGCCCTCAGGGGCTTAGGCGATACAAAGTTCCCAATGTTTGCTTCCATGACCGCGATGTGGTTTATAAGAATTCCGTTGGGATTTGTGCTGGTAAAATATTTCAACCTTGGACTTCTTGGAGCATGGACAGGTATGATGGCAGATATGGCTTATAGAATGGCTTTGAAGGTTCTCAGATTTCTCTCGGGAGCATGGGAGAAGCGCGCCAAAAAGGTTAGGGAAGAGGCCGCTTATAATAAATAACATTGCGGTATTGTTCAATTCACTGATATCACCTCAATAATTTTTTTGGAAATCAATGAAAGATGAGGTATTATCTGTATAACAAAATTCAGGATTATTTGCTCATCATCTATTGGGAGATAATTTTGAAAGTGTGGTGGTTTTTTGAAACGTTATGACGAGAGAGATACCATGTTCGCCAGAATGGTCTACAAAAGGGGTTCAAAAGCCTATGAAGACTATTACGCAAGAAACCCTGAAAAAAAGGATATTGACGATGAGCTACGAGACATGCCTGAACTCTGCTCACCAGAAGCTCCGACATATGACCCCATAGATGCAAAAATCCCAAATGCTAACTTCAAGTTCCTAGCTGACATAAGACAGTTTGCTGAAGGCGAGAAAAACGAGAACAAAACACCCATAGAAGCAGAAAATATCAGCGAAAGACTAAAAAAACTTGTACTTTATTATGGGGCAAAGCATGCAGGAATTGCCAAAATGCAAGAATACCACTACTACAGCCACAGAGGTAGGTTGGCAGAACATTATGGTGAAAAGGTAACAGATCTGCTCCCATTTGGTATAGCATTCACCGTAGAAATGAAAAGGGAAGGGGTTGACAAGGCACCGCTATTGCCAGAAATAATAGAAAGCTCAAGGGCATATGTAGAAGCCGCGGTTTTGGGCATACAGCTGGCATATTTCATCCGTGAACTCGGTTATGATGCCAGAGTGCATATGGACGGAAATTACCTTGTCATAGCACCTCTGGTGGCCAGAGATGCTGGTATAGGCGTTATTGGGCGCCATGGACTTCTCATAACGCCTAAATATGGTACTTCTGTGAGAATAGGCGTTGTTACAACAGATATGCCTCTTGTTCCAGACCAGAAGCTTGATATACAGATTGAAAAGTTCTGCGAGATTTGTGGGCTTTGCGCCTCCATCTGCCCCGGAAGGGCTATACCAGAAGGCCCTCGCCAGGAAATCGATGGCATCCTCAAATGGCAAGTCAATCAGGAAAAGTGCTATGGATTCTGGCGAAAGGTAGGCACTGACTGCGGGATTTGTATGAAAAGCTGCCCTTTTGGAAAAAGCATTGAACTCACTGAACTAAAAGAGGAAGAATATCAAGCCAATCCTTTTTTGCTTCTGGAAAAACTTAGGGAAAAGTGAAAATAAGGTGATGTATTAAATGAACATTCAATACAAACCCATCGGGATAGTTCATTCACCATATGTTGAAAAATCGCAGGCACCTAGACAGGGCGTTCTTAACGAAAAACATGAATTTGTGATCGAGGTTTTTCAGGATTTTTCAGAAGGCCTTGATGGTATAGAACAATACGATTATCTGATCGTCCTTTGCCATTTTCATCAGTCGCAGTTCAAGGGATTGAAAATCTTTCCTCATGGAAGCAGCGAAAAGCGGGGAGTTTTCGCCACTCGTTCCCCTAACCACCCAAATCCCATTGCCTTTAGCGTAGCAAAACTGATAAGAAGAGAAGGGAATTCACTTATAGTTAAGTGTATGGACGCCATTAACGGTACCCCGGTATTGGACATAAAGCCTTATATCCCTTCCCTGGATTCTAAGCCCTGAAACTTCTGTAAAGCCTATCCAGCTCTTCTGCGGTTATTAGCTCAGAAGACGAAGCCTTTTTTGTGCAACAATAACGGGCCGCTATTTGGCCTCTTAATATAGAATCTTCAAGCGAATAACTATCTATTAGATAACTGGACAAAAAGCCAACCGCAAGGCTATCTCCAGCCCCTGTGGTATCAATCACAGGATCTTGCAGCTCTACAGCCGGGAAAAAGGTTATTCCATCTTTTGTCCCAACAGCGCAGCCTCTCTTTCCCATGCCGGAAATCACTATCCGATCTTTCTTTTTTTTAAGAAATGCCTTAACAAAGGGGGTGGGATCATCAAAATTAACACAGGAAAAGAACAGGACATCTGCAAATTCTACGTAATCACTTCGGTAAGTATCGTCAATATCTACAATATCCTGAAGATCTACAGAGATTATTAAACCCTCTTCCCTTGCAATAGGCAGCAAGTACCTTGACCAGTTCACGATATTGAAGTGGGCAAATTTACTCCCAGAAAGAATTCTGCGGCAGATTTCTAAATCAGGCTTAAGCTGCATTGAACCTTTGCCGTCGTAAAAGGTTTTTCTTGTTCCATCGCTGAAAATCAAATTCACGCTTCTTTTTGTCCCCATCGAATCAAGAAAAACACCTTTTGTGTCAATTCCATCAGCTTGAAGTTCACAAGCAATATGCCTTCCCATATAATCATCGCCAATAAACCCGATAAATGCTGTTTTTTTACCGAGCCTTGCAAAACCCTTGCTGGAATACCCTCCGGCCATGCCAATATAATCGAGGTTCTTTGTGAAACTGGCTTCCAGCACAAAATCTACTGAATTAGCACTAATATATACATTGGTGTCAATTCCAACTGCTCCAATGACAACAACTTCAAATCCTTGCTTCATGATAATCCCTCACATACTTTTCAAAATAATAATAAGAGGAGCTAAGCTCCTCTTATTCATACTCCTTTGGTGTTAATGTTTTTATTGTTAAAGCAGCAAGAGCAATCTTAAACAAATCTCCGGGAATGAAAGGCAGCACGCCCATTTGCAAAAGCTGTGCAAACGATATGGACTGCTTGTTGAACAAACCAAACCACAACCAGAGATTGACTAATCCAGTGGCATAAACGATAGCACTAGCGGCAAACATTACAACTACAGCAGGGAAAAAGTTCCTTGCCTTTGGATGGGTATCTATGTATCTTCCAACAAAAAGAGAAGCGACGACAAAGCCAACTAAATAACCTCCAGTTGGGCCAAACAAAGCGGCTACTCCACTATTAAGGCCAGCAAACCATGGAACTCCAGCAATACCCAGAACGATATAGAAAAGCTGGCTAACACCTCCCCACCAGGCTCCAAGGGCAACTCCGGAAATTAACACGGCAAAGGTTTGCCCTGTAACGGGAACAGGTGTTCCGGGAAGATAGAACTTAATCTGAGCTAATACACCTGTGAGTGCAGCCACAGCAAAAGAAAGGGCGAGTTTGTTTAATAGTGGCTGGGCTCTTGGCCATTCAAACAACTTTTTTCTCAGTGTGAAATAGCGTTCTGCAATGCTGGTCATCATGAAAAGACACCTCCAAAGCTAAGTAAATTCAACTTAAATATACCATTTGCCCTTTCCCTTTTTGAGGGCAATATTGTATCAATAAGATTGAAGCCAGTAAAGGCTGTTTTTTTGCCTCTTAATTTTGGTTGACTTTGTGAATCGCAATTTGATAGTATAAACCAAGGCTAATCAGAGGTGAGCAAAATGCTGGTTTACATTGAAACAAAATTGAATATGTTCTGGTGGTGGCAGAAAAGCCCCTTTGGCGGGTAGTTCTGCTATGCCATAAGAACTATCATAAAGGGGCTCTCATTTTGAGGGCCCCTTATTTTTTGGAGGTGAGGAAATGAAGGAAAGAATTATTGTTACTATGCCAAAGGAAGAAATGATAAGCGAGTGGTATAACGTAAAGGCAGACCTTCCATTTGTGCTTGATCCGCCCTTAAATCCACAAACAAAAGAGGTTATAACTCCAGAGGCACTTTCGGCGATTTTTTGCCCTTCGATTATTGAGCAGGAAGTTACAACCCAGAGACACGTTAAAATTCCCGAAGATGTGCTCAATGAATACGTCGTTTTCAGGCCCACTCCCCTTATCAGGGCGAGTTTTTTGGAAGAGTATCTTGAAACGCCAGCCAGAATCTACTACAAATATGAAGGAGTCTCACCTACAGGCAGCCATAAGACCAACACAGCACTGGCACAGGCCTATTTCAACGCCAGAGATGGAATAAAACAGCTCGTAACTGAGACAGGGGCTGGTCAATGGGGCAGTGCACTCTCTTATGCAGGTGCGAAGTTTGGGTTAAAGGTTCAGGTATTCATGGTGAGGATCAGTTACAACCAAAAGCCCATGCGCAAGTATATGATGCAGCTCTTTGATGGCAGCGTTCAGAAAAGTCCAAGCCTGAATACAAAATGCGGGCAGGAATACTTAAAAGAAGATCCAGAACATCCAGGATCTTTGGGAATAGCAATTAGCGAAGCCATTGAAACCGTTTTGAAAGATGGGAACTCCAGATATTCCCTTGGGAGTGTTTTGGATCACGTATTACTCCACCAGACGGTAATCGGGCAGGAACTGAAGAAGCAGCTTGCAATGA
>QNAR01000075.1 GCA_003643975.1 Thermotogae bacterium
AGTTTCAGGCCCATCTTTTCCGGTAATCCGCCGACATTGTGATGAGACTTTATCTTTGCGGTCTCTTTTCCTGAAGCAGCACTTTCTATGACATCGGAATAGATTGTGCCTTGAACCAGGAATTCACCGCCTACCCTTTTCGCTTCTTTTTCAAAAACCCTTATGAATTCTTTACCTATGATCTTTCTCTTTTCTTCTGGTTCTGTAACGCCTTGTAATCTATTGAGGAAACGGTCTTTGGCGTGAACAACGTCAAGATTGAGCCCAAGTTTGTCTCTGAAAACGTTAGGGACTTCCTGCTCTTCGTTCAACCTTAGAAGACCGTGATCGACAAAAATGTTGATTAGTCTTTTACCAATAGCTTTGTGAACAAGGACAGCAGCAACTGAGGAATCAACTCCACCAGATAAGCCTAAAATAGTCTTGCTATCACCAACGGTTTCCCGTATTTCGCTTATTTTTTCTTCAAGGAACTTCTCCATGGTCCAGCTTCTTTCTGCCCGGCAAATATTAAACAGAAAGTTTTCTATGATGTCCATTCCATGTTCTGTATGCCTGACTTCTGGATGAAACTGCAATGTCCATATTCTTTTGTCTTTTGAGCAAAGGGCAGCGGGAATGTTGTTTTCTGTTTCCGCTAATACATCGAAATTTTCTGGTATATTTACAACACTGTCTCCATGACTCATCCAGACATTGAAGTTCCTGGGAACGTTTTCGAAGATGGAGGAACACTTCAGCGTCCGTATCTCTGTTCTCCCATATTCAGCGGCTTCTGTTTTATCCACCTTCCCGCCGAAGTTTTTTACAAGAAGCTGCATTCCGTAGCATATACCCATCACTGGAACTTTCACTTTTTGAAACCAATTCGGGAGATCGGGAGCTCCTTCAACGGTAACACTATTTGGCCCACCGGAAAGAATTACTCCCACGACATCTTCCAGACTAGTATCTTCCGTATGATGAATAACCTCACTATAAACTTCCAATTCTCTTAATCTTCTGGCGATTAATTGGGTGTATTGCGAGCCGTAGTCAACCACAACTATTTTCTTCACTTTTTCCCCTCCCCTTACTTTTCAGCTTCACTTTTAGAATAAAGGTATTAGTTTCCGGAGGAATTTAGCGGATATTAAAATTGTCAGAAGACATTCGAGATTGTTCTTGAAATTCACACAAGGGAAAGTTCCTGCCGGTTATAACGCTTCCAAATGCTTTTGAGTTCTTTGATAATCGACTTTTCGCGCCTGCTTATTATTACCAGGCAGGAATTAGAAGAGGCTTTATTGAGCCTTTCGAAATTCACCTGATTTCCCACGCAATCTATCCTGTACCATCCTTGAGAAGTTTTCATTTCGCCTTTGATTCTCAAAGCAATCGGGGAAAATTCAGTCAGGAAATTCAACAAACCTTTCAGGCTCATGTTAGAGCTTTTCAAGAGTATAGACTTTTCTCTGCTATGGATAGTGTTCACAGAAGTGCGATGGAAGAGGCCAGCGTTTAAAGGAAACTCTAAAATTTCTTCTACAATATTCGTTACTTTGCAAAAACGGGTCTCAATTATGCGAGTTTTTGGATTTATCTTTCTAACAACCGTTGTCAATTTCTTTAACACTGTAAAATCAACCATTGCCCATGAATTATCAGCGCTAAAGGAGTTTCAAGAATTGTTTATAGAAAATCTGTCGTTTAAATAATCACAGATTATTCACCACTATCTCACCCAAAGAAATCACAACCTCTATTTCAAGGGTTTCGGTATTGAATATCGCTAAGGAAGCAGGGGAGTTTTCCGAAAGACTTCCATACCCCCATTTATTTAACCCAAGAGCTTTTGCTGGTACAGTACAAATAGGTTTTAGGGCTTCTTCTATATTGAATCCTTGTTCTAAAAGCCCTTTGAAGGTCTTTAAGAGACCATCAACAGGGGATGCTTTCAATTCTTTGAGGTTTCCTTGTTTATCAAATACCGGCAAGCTTCCCAGCCCATCTGTTGAAACACACACATTATCTAAGTTTCCAAGCTCCCTTTTCAGTTCATCCAAAACCTTTACAGTCTTTTCGCTAGCGGTTAGGTCGATAAAGCCATGCTTTTCTTTTATCCATCTAATTCCTTCTTCCAGCAGTTTTTCATTTCTCGAAACATGAGTGGGAATGAGATGAGAAACCGGGAGGGTACCATCGTCAGTTGCTTTGAAAAGTGCCGTCATCCCTTCAGTGGCATTTCCCATATGGCAAACAATAACACCTTTCTTTCCCGAAATCATACCCGCAACCCGAATATCTAAAGCAAGCCGTTTCAACTCTGAACCAGTAACGCTACTCCCCCGGTGATCAGCTATTGCCAATTCCCCAACCCCAAGAATTTCGGGGATCAAAACCATATCTTTCATATGATCGCCTGTGATGGTTTTGATGGGATATCTGTATGAGCCCGTCAGCATCCATGCGCTGATGTGTTTTTCCCTGAACGCTCTCACTTTTGCCAGTAGAGATGTATGATCTCGAGTTATGCCATCTGTACCGAGTAGTCCAAGAACTGCTGTAGTGCCACAGTTCAAGAACTCTTCAGGCGTGCCTTCACGGGTGCGAGTAATGTAACCTCCTTCACCACCTCCACCTATGAGGTGAACATGACCATCGATAAATCCCGGAACTGCAAAATGCTTCTCAGGGTCGAAACGAATTGTGTCATATTCAACACCCTCAAGTGTGATTTCTTTTGAGAGTTTACAGATCTTTTGGCCACATATCAGGATATCAATTGCGCCAATTTTGGCAGGCGAGTAAATAGGCAGATTTTTCAATAAAAGCATTTTCTTTCCCCCTTATCGCCGACATGCAGTTAAAGTTTATCATGCTGGGAACCCAACCACTAAGGATTTAGTGGTTGTTAATCAAAGATAACAATGTACAAATCAGCATAATCGAATTTTAAATATATGGAAAAATATGAGATTATTTTGGTGTCTAATGAAAACCACAAACTAAAAAAGTTATCAGGGGGGATAAGATGATACCTGAAATCACTCTCGATATGGTGAGAGTTACTGAAGCTGCTGCTTTAATGTCCAGCATTTACCTTGGACGAGGAGACAAGGAAATTGTTGATCAAAGCGCAGTTGACGCTATGCGAGGAATTCTCGACCTGATTGAAATGAAAGGGACTGTCGTTATTGGCGAAGGGGAAAAGGACAATGCACCAATGCTGTATCCAGGGGAAAAGGTGGGAAAATGGCAAGACGGAGACCCGGAAGTGCTTATTGCCGTAGATCCGATAGACGGGACAAGGCTCGTAGCTGGAGGGCGCCCAAATGCCCTTAGTGTCATTGCCGCCACTGAGGGAGGAAAAATTGCACCTTTACCTACATACTATGTAGAAAAGCTTGCTGTTGGCAAAACGCTTGCCGGGCATCTTGATATTGAAGCCACACCACGGGAAAATCTGAAAATTGCTGCCGCTTTGCTTGGGGTCAAGGTATCTGAGCTTACAGTTACAATTCTTGATAGAGAAAGAAACAGAGAGCTTATTGAAGCTGTAAGGATGGTAGGAGCGAGGATAAGGCTCATAGATGATGGTGATATAGCCGCGGCGCTTTCAGCAGCCCTTCCAGAAAGTGGTACAGATATTTATATGGGCATTGGCGGATCACCAGAAGCAGTTTTAGCGGCTGCTGCACTCACATGCCTTGGCGGAGAGATTCAGGCAAGATGCTGGCCAAGGGATAACGACGAAAGAGAGAGTATTGAGAAATCCGGATTTGATGTGCATAAAACATATATGACGGAGGATCTTATAGGCGGAGATGAAATTGTTTTTTCCGCTACCGGGGTTACCGACGGGTCTTTCCTGAAAGGTGTGCGTTTTCACCAGAACCAGGCTGTTACGGATTCAATTGTAATGAGATCAAGCACAAGAACTGTCAGAAGAATAATGGCTTATCATGACCTTGAACTGAAGACAGTTACAACGAAGACGGAGGGCGAAAAAAAACTCATAAACAGTGCTAATTGGTTTTGAATAAAAGAGTTTTCTCGCACTCCTTTTTTAATTTGCATATAAAGTTGTATAGTTAAGTGAAGATGAAGCAGTTAA
The DNA here is from genome assembly GCA_003643975.1 of Thermotogae bacterium. Taxonomy (GTDB): domain Bacteria; phylum Thermotogota; class Thermotogae; order Petrotogales; family Kosmotogaceae; genus Kosmotoga_B. The sequence goes on from QNAR01000075.1 coordinate 4,097, forward strand.
GGTTGTGGTCACTTTGAAAAAAAATTTCAGTATCGCGAAGCTGAAACGGCTTCTAAAGATAATCGCCGCCTTTTCTCTTCTGGTGATTGGCTTTGCATGGAGCTGGGCGGTCGTTTTTTTTGCTCTTCTCGTTCTGAATATAAAAACTTTGTATCATGCTTTGCTGGGGAAACTACCCCTTGATGTTCCTGAAAATTCCTTCGAAAAACCAGAAAGCCTTACTTATAAACGAAGCGGCAACACGAACTTGAAACTCGATATTTTCTATCCGAGAGGCAGTAGCTCTCCAGCACCCGAGGGTTATCCCGTGGTTTTTTTTGCCCATGGTGGTGGTTGGATAAGTGGCTTCAGGAAACAGGCAAACAACATTTCCTGGTGCAAATATCTTGCTTCAAGGGGATTTGCCGTTGTCAATATTGACTATCGATTCGGATTTTTACCGCATATCGATGACATACTGAAAGACTATTCGGATGCTTTGAATTTTGTCAGAGAAAGGGCAGAGAAATTGAGGTTGAACCCAGAGAAAATCGCTTTGATGGGGCTTTCAGCTGGTGGGCACCTTGCACTTCAACACGCCACATACCATTCCTACCATGGCAATCAGGATGAGATGAAAGGCGTGAAATGCGTTGTGGCATGGTATGCCCCTTCGGATCTCATGGATTTATGGGACGATAAGGTAGAATCGCTTTTTGCGCGTTTTGCAGTATCAACCACACTCAAAGGGCTACCAGCACGAGATAAAGGAGGCTATATTCGCTATTCTCCAATAACATGGGTATCTGAAAAGATGGTTCCGGTTTTTCTTGTACATGGCAGTAGCGATAAAGTAGTTCCGGTAAATTCTTCCGTGAAATTCTTCAAGAAGCTCTTGGAATATCACGTCGAAGCTTACCTTGAGGTTTACAATAGAGCTGATCATGCTTTTGAATTCGAACTGAAAACTTCCAAAACGATTCAGCTTATTGAAAAAACAGTTCGATTCCTGCGTTCACATCTGTGACGGGGGTGATTACTTTGGATGTCAAATTTGACTATGAAAAGAAAAAGATAGATTATTCCAGTGGTTATGTTTTCAAGGGTAGACATTACAGATGCTCGATAATTAAATACAATACGCTGTATGAAAAAGCCCTAAAGGGAACAGAATCTGTCGAAATATACCATTTCACACCAAAAGAGGATACAGTCGGCAGTATACTCATCCTTCACGGGCTTGGATCTTTGAATATTCCCTTCCTCTTCTGGATGGGTAGCCATCTGGCAAGCGCAGGGCTTCAAGCTTCGGTGATGATACTGCCCGGAAACTTCACCAGGACAATCAACGGTTCGGTAAGTGGAAAGGATTATTTTTCCACGGACCTTGATCGTTTAATAAACATATGGGAGCACGCAGTAATTGACACCCGTTCTACACTGGATTTATTAGAACAGGAAGGTATCTGGCAGAAGAACAACTGTGTTCTTGGTTACTGTCTCGGTGGTATGGTTTCGGTTATTATCGGCGCTCTGGAGAAAAAGAGGATTCATCACACCATACTCATGGCGGTGGGTGGCCATATGGCAAGGATTTTCTGGGAATCGCCCACCATTGCTTTCGCAAGAAGGGGCTTCAAAAGGGGTGAAGGTAAAAAAGGCTTTCTCGATGAAAGAGAAAAGTTAATGCACGTTTTCAATAAGGATATAGAAAAATTGGAAAAATTCTCATCGGTTGCGGAGCTGTTGGATTCCGATGTCCACCCCATGTTCAAGGTGGATCCCCTGGCTTATGCAAAATTCGTTCAAGCTGAAAAAGTAACCATGATTGAAGCCCTTTTTGATAGGGCTCTCCCCAGGCAAAGCCGAAAACTGCTCTGGAATTTGCTTGGAAAACCTCGAAAATATATCGTTCCTGTTGGGCATGTAACATGGCTCCCCTTTGAATACGCTTTGGGAAAATACGTTTTAAGAAAGCTTGGAATAAAGGAGGCACGAAAACGCATAAGGCTCCTTGAATCCGTCAAAGTGGATGATACAATTGAAGAGGATGAAATCAAAAAGTAAAGTGGAAATCTCAAATCAGGTAGGAAAAACATGAAGAGACTTATATTGTTGTTAATTACTTCGGTTCTGATGCTTTCCCTCGTGGGCTGTACGCTTCCAAGGGAAGGGAGTTTTGAGCATTTCACAGTTGCGGATGTGTTTTCTTATGTTTTCAAGCTTGCTTTTGGCCCTATTTTCAAGGAGGTTCCGAAAGGACTTTCAAGCGACAATATCCCTGATGAACACTCAGAAGATACAACTTCAATTGCATTCACACTTATTGGAGATATCATGTTTACAGAAAACATCCAAAATGATTTATACAGAGCGTATCCTGAAAAGCTAAAAGAATCAGACTTAACAATTGCCAACCTTGAATTTCCCATAAATCCCTCAAAGGGGCCTTCTGGTTTTCCACATTTTAATGGCACAACGGAGTTCTTTGAAAGAGCTGTCCTTCCTCTACACCCGGACATATTAAATATGGCCAATAACCATTGTCTTGACCAGGGAACAGAAGGATTATATACAACAATGGAACTTTTAAAAAGATATAAAATCCTCTTCACGGGTGTTAAGCTGAACTCAAAGCAGTACATTGTTTTAGAACTTAAGGGTGTTAAGATAGCATTGACTGGGTTCACATATTCCACAAATGCCATGAAAGACGCTGGTGATGAAATTGTAAACAAGCTAAGGCTCAATCGGCCGTGTCACATCGAAGAGGAAATTGTTCCTTTGATTTCACTGGTTCAAAAAATGGAAGAGAAAGCAGATGTAGTTATAGCCATTCTTCACTGGGGGTTTGAATACGAGTTTAGCCCGACTGAAAATCAAATATACATTGCTCATAAGCTCATCGAAACAGGTGCTGATATGATAATTGGCCATCATCCCCATGTTCTTCAGGATTTTGAATATTATACGGGTGAAAATGGACGCAAGGGTTTGATTTTTTATTCACTGGGAAACTGGACCACAGGAATGAACTGGTTATACACCAGAACAACCGCTGTTATTAATGTACGCCTTGATAAGAAAGGAAATGTTTTATCAGTGGAAACATACCCCTTCATTTTCGAAGATGGCAAATTCAATCCTTTAGTGGAGTTCAGGGATAACAAATTTCTTCCTGACTCTTTTAAAATTCATTCTGCCTGGTGATCATTTAAGTTTGGAGGCGAAGACTATGAAAAGCCATTTAGGAGCTGTTTCACCATCTATGCTTGTCGCAATTTCGGCGCTGTTGTTCTCAGTCCTGATTTATCTGTTTCCAATAACACCGATCGCCCCACCTGATGGACCTTACGATGTTGGGTTTAAAACCTTTGAAATAAGTAATCCAGACCCCA
>QNAR01000076.1 GCA_003643975.1 Thermotogae bacterium
GATGTTTATCTTGGCATTTGTTGTAGTTCCAATAAAGATCGCTTTCATCGGCTTTGAAGGTTTTGTCGCAGCTTTGATTCTTCATGGATTATTACCGGAGAGTGCCGCTTCCGGTTTTCTAAATGCTCTTTCAAGGTCTGTGAGCATGAATCTTCAATTTGGACCCTTTCTGGTGATTCTGCATAGGGCTTTAGATAATCTCTTCACAGGAAAAAGTAACTGGGCAAATCTAGACAAATCTCTATACTCATTGCTGTGGTTCTGGATCCCGGCGCATGCCCTCACATTTTCCTTACCCAGGGAATACCAGATTGGCATGGCTGCTCTTTGGTCTTTCAGTCTTGGCTTGATACTGTCCTATTTTGCAAAATCGCGAAAAGAAAAAGGAAGTGAGAAGGATGTTCGTTCCTCTATCTAAACCTTATATCACAGTTGAAGAAATAGAAGCTGTCATTGAAGTGATGAAATCTGGTATTCTCTCGATTGGCGAGAAAGTAAAAGCATTTGAGGAAAGTATGGCTTCTTTTGTTGGCGCCAGATATGCCGTAGCGGTGAACAGTGGCACAAGCGCGCTACATCTTATATTGAGCGGTTTGGAATTTGGAAAGGGCCAAAGATTGCTCACTTCTTCCTTTACATTCATATCCTCTGCGAATGTGGCTTTGTACAATGGCGGAATTCCAGTTTTTGCGGATATCGATGAGAAAACACTGAATATCTCTCCTGATACGTTATTTGAAGCTTTAGAGCACTACTCCAAAAAAGGATTGGCCACGGAAAAGCTTGAGTTAAAACCCTTTGTCCCCGAGGTATTGATGGGTGTTGATATTTTCGGTCATCCAATGGATTGGGACAGCGTGGTGGAAATATGTGATAGGTTCGGAATCAAGATCGTTGAGGACTCTTGTGAAGCTCTCGGAAGTGCATATAAAGGGAAGAAGCTTGGAACTTTCGGCGTAGCAGGCGCTTTTGCTTTTTATCCTAATAAGCAGATAACCACGGGCGAGGGTGGAATCATTGTAACCAACAACGAAGAGCTGGCAAAAGCCGCAAAAAGTATGAGGAACCAGGGAAGGGGCGAAGCCGAAGAATGGCTTGAGCATATTCGGATAGGCTATAATTATAGACTTGACGAACTTTCAGCAGCTATTGGAGTAGAGCAAATGAAGAAAATTGATGAAATACTCTCAAAGCGCTCTGAAGCTGCTGAATATTACAGCTCTCTCTTTGAAAAGCTTGATGGCATTGAGCCTCCTTCTGTGGAAAACTACGCAACTTCCATAGGCTGGTTTGTCTACGTGGTGAAGCTGGCACCAACAGTTGACAGGAACAAAGTAATTGATTATCTGCGTGAACAGGGAATTCAGAGTCGTGATTATTTCAGACCTGTACATCTTCAACCCTTCTATAAAAGGCTTTTCGGTTACGAAGAAGGTTTTCTACCGGTTACAGAATCGATTTCCAGAAGAACTCTTGCGATACCTTTTTATACTTCAATAACAAAAGCAGAGCAAGAATATGTTGTGCACCACCTTCACAGGGCAGTTGAGCAATTTGGAAGGTGACAGAGAATGAATTACCTGTACTCCTTTGCATTATCAACTGTATTGATGTATCTTTCTATGGCGATAGGGATTCATTTTGGTCTTCTTGACAAGCCTAAAGGGCTGCTCAAACCCCATGAAAAACCCATTCCTTTTACAGGTGGCCTTGGAATACTTCTCGCCTTGGTTCTCACGGCGTTTTTATTCAACGCGGAGATATTCTCTTATCTTTTCCCGTTGTCCATACTCTGGATTCTCGGTTTTGTTGATGACCTCAAAGGGCTCTCTCCTAAATTGAGACTGCTTACAGAGCTGGTTGTGGGGTTTGGTTTTTCCTTTTTTGATGGGAATCCCGTTATAACCTCTTTGATACTCGCATTTGTTTTTGCAGCTATAATAAATGCCTTTAACATGGTCGATGGAATGGACGGGCTTTGTGGAGGACTTAGCCTTGTAACAGCCATCGCCTTTTCTTTCATCCCAGGCCTGGGATTTTTCCGCTGGATCGTACCTATAATAGGTGCTTTTCTCATATTCAATATAGCACCTGCCAGAATGTTCCTGGGGGACGAAGGCTCATACCTTCTTGGAGGTTTTTTTGGAATAGCCTTTATAAAAGCCTTTAATTCTGGATTCGGTTTAACCGCTTTTGGGATTCTCTGGTTGCCTCTCCTGGACCTCACTTTAGGTTTTTTGCGAAGGGCACTAAACGGTAAATCACCTTTTGAAGGTGACAGAGATCATTTCTACGATAAATTGAAAAAACTCTACATAAAAAACACCAGAACCATAATGGTCATCTCTATGGCTCTGGCTTCTATATATGCCTTTCCTTCACTTTTAATGCCTAACTGGTTTTTACTTGCTTATCTGCTCTTGGTTTCCATAATCCAAACAACTGTGTTGAAATCGCTAAAAATCACTTAAACCAGCGTATTCTAAACAACGCAAATCCAAAAATAACAGCTACCACAGCTGAAATACTCATGGTTATATAGAAAGCATGTGGCGAATTTTGCAAAGGCAAAGCGATGTTCATGCCATATATGGAGGCTGTGAGCATGGGAATTTGAAGCACCAGAGTTACAATTGTCAATATCTTCATCACCACATTGAGGTTATTTGAAATAACAGAAGCAAAAGCATCCATCATACCGCTTAGAATGTCATTGTATATGCGCGCCATTTCAATGGCCTGGCGGTTTTCAATGATGATGTCCTCGAATAATTCTTCATCTTCTTCATAAAGAGTAAGGATGTTTGCTCGTTTTAATTTTTCAAACATAAGCTCGTTGGATCTCAAAGAGGTCGTGAAGTAAACAAGGGACTTTTCAAGGTTCAGCATGGCTATCAATTCTTTATTCCTCGTTGAGCGGTGCAGTTCAGCTTCAATGTTATTCGACCTTTTACGTATATCCTTCAAATAGCGCAGATAATACACTGTACCTCTATCAAAAATCCGTAGCAAAAACCTGAAACGCTTTTTAGTAGAAAAATCTCTAACCTTTTTGTTAAGGAAATCATTGAGGACTTCACTTTCATGATCGGAGATAGTAATTATAGATTCTGGAGTAATTGCAATACCAATTGGAAGCGTTTTGAAAGGAACTTCTAGATCATTTTTATCAAAAAAAGGGATCTTTGTGATTATGTATATGAACTCTTCATCCTGCTCAAACCTGGCTCTTTCCTCAGGATCAAGAGCATCATATATGAAGTCTTCATCAATGCCAAGCCCTCTTAATTCTTCAATATCAGATTCATCAGGCTTTATGCTGCAGATCCAGCATTTAGGGACATATTTATTAACCTCTTTCAAATTATCCTTCTCTGTTATGTAATACCTTAACATCAACTCCACTCCTTCCTATCAAAATATTTTCCGGTTTTATACAAACACCGAGGAGGGTGGAGCGGTTTTTCAAAGAAAAATTTACGGTGGTAAATCGCCCTCGCTACTGTATAATTCCATAGAAACACCTCCTTTTTAGGATTATAGCACAGTTCTCAACCTTTGAATGTTTTTCAAAGATCAATGACATATAATTGGATCGGAGGTGGCTACTTTGAGATGGATTGATGTTCGTAGTGATACTGTGACTACACCGACAGAAGAAATGAGAAAGGCGATGTATGAAGCTGAAGTTGGCGATGATGTGTACGGAGACGACCCTACGGTTAATCGTCTTGAAGCTCTTGCAGCTGAAATGGTCGGAAAGGAAGCAGCTCTTTTTGTGCCTTCTGGTACCTTTGGGAACCAGCTCGCTTTACTCACCCACACTAAAAGAGGGGATGAGGTAATTGTCCCCGATTCCAATCACATCTTCGTTCATGAAGTGGGAGCAGCTGCTGTCATAGCCTCTGTGCAGCTTCGCACAATTGAGAGCCCAAATGGTATGCCGTCAATTGAAAAGCTCAGGGCTTCCATTAGAGGCAAAGACATTCATTATCCTGATACTGGTCTTATCTGCATGGAAAACGCCCATTCTTCAGGACGAGTACTGCCGTTGGAATATCTGGAAAGTGTCAAGAAACTCGCCGATGAATTTTCCATTCCCGTACATCTGGATGGTGCAAGAATCTTCAATGCTGCTATTGCATCAAAAGTAGATGTTAAAAAAATAGCAGCCACCGCGGATTCTGTTATGTTCTGTCTTTCCAAGGGACTCGCGGCTCCCGTAGGTTCTATCCTTGCCGGCTCAAAAAAGTTTATTGAAAAGGCTCGTAAAGGAAGGAAATTGATGGGTGGCGGTATGAGACAGGCGGGAATATTAGCCGCTGCTGGTATTGTTGCACTTGAGAAAATGATTGATAGGCTGGAAGAAGATCATGAAAATGCTAAGCTCCTTGCAGAAATGCTCTCAGAGATTCCTGGTCTTCAGCTTATGAAAGATCAACTGGATATAAATATGGTGTATTTCAGCCTTGAAACACCTGAGCCAGATCTGGTAATAAAGGAAATGAAAAGGGCAGGAATAAAGATAAATCCTCCTGAGGGAGGTATGTATCGTTTAGTAACAAATAAAGATGTAGTGAGAGCGGATATTCTAAAAATTACAAATACATTCAAAGAAATTGTAACTAGTGGCGTTTAATTTGGAATTTCGCTTTTAATTTAGAAGCATTTAATGAAATGTTATATAAAAGAAAAAGTTACGCTTTGATAAATTCGCTTTATATTATAAAACAAAGAAGTATAATAAGTTCAGGATTTCTTTTAGGGAGTGATTACCTTTGGCTAAGGTATTGGTAACCACAGCGCGAATGATGTATTCGCTGGACACAATCAGGATTTTACATCGGGCAGGTCATGAAGTATATGCAGCAGATAGTGTAAGAATGAGCGCTGGGCTCTATTCTCGTTATGTGAAAAAGCATTTTATTCATCCCAAAGTTAGCGAAGAGTCTGAAAAGTTTATTGATTTTCTTCTCAAGATAGTGGATGATTACAAAATCGACATTATCATCCCGGGTTTTGAGGATACTTTTGTTCTCGCATATTATCTTGACAGATTTAAGGGTAAAGCGAAATTACTTCTTTCTGATTATTCCGTACTCACTTTTTTACATGACAAGTACAGTGTTTCAAAGTTAGCAAGAGCTCTAGACATTCCATCACCAAAAACGGTTCTTTTGAGGGACTTTGAGCAAAATGATTGGAGTTTTCCGGTGATAATAAAACCCCGAAGGAATCGGGGAGCTATCGGCATAAAGGTGATTGAGTCTGTAAAATCTCTAAAGGAGATTGGATCAACTGTCAACGCTGATGAATATATGATCCAGCAACTGCTTCCAAAAACTCAATTTTGCATTACTGGAATGGCCTATAACGGAAAACTGCTTTCCAAAGTAGTGTATAAAAATATAAGGGAATATCCTGAAGAAGGGGGTTTTGGAACTTACAGGCTGACCTGTCATGTTCCTGAAATCGATGAATATGTGAAACGAATCGTAGAGGAATTGAATTACACTGGATATATATGTACAGATTTTCTTTATGACGAATTTAGCAACACTTACTATTTAACTGATGTCAATCCCAGGATGAGTCCAGGTGTTTATGTTGGTTATGCAGCTGGAGTCAATTTCCCAAAAATGTACGTTAACCTTTTGGAAGATCCTGAGAGTGTTAAAGCTGTAAAGCCAAAGATAGGTGTGGGATCTTATACATCGCCGCTTGAGTTTGGCTGGTTTCTTGCTGTTCTATTCAAAGGAAAATTTAAAAAGTTAAAAGGATTTTTCAAGAGGGACAAAGGAATGCTTGACGATGTTTGGGATATCAGGGATCCAATTCCCTTTTTTGCAATATTTGGTTCTATGCTTTTTTCAGCTGTAATAGGTCCTCTTATGGGAGGTCAACAGGAGTCTTATTATCTTGGATGCCTTTATGATAGAAAGTATTTTCCTGATTCAGTAGCTCTTGAAGAGCTTCGAAAAAAATACAAAGCAGTTTGAAAAGCTCAAAATGATTGGCGCCCTTCAGGGCGCTTTTTCTTTTATTATATATATTGTTCTTTCTTATATAAATATAATAATGATGTTCATAACTATGTTCATAACTTCTGAAACAATTATCAGTAAAGCTTTTGAGTGCATGTTCATAACTCAAAAGTTATGAACATTATATGTTCATAACTTCTAGACACCGCTTCAATAAAGGCTTGTGCAAATGTTCATAACTTTTATGCTTTTAACATGTGATCAGATGGAACTTTCATGGCTTTTCTGACTTTGTGAAATGATTAGTTCGGAAAGCTAATGTTCATAACTTGGTACATACGTATACCTCATGGCCTGTAATTGTTTATGGAAAAGAGTTTCAGAAGAAAAAGTTATGAACATCGCTAAAAAGCCTTAACCATGCGCTTTACATAAAAAACACCCCAAGTTATGAACATGCCCATGTTCATAACTCCATGATAAATGTTCATAACTTGGAAATGGGTTTCCGGAAATCCGGAACTAAATTTCAAAAAAATGAACTGTTTCTCTGATAATAGTACGTTTAAAAAGAATAGAACTGAGATGACCCGAGGGTATCCAATGAAGCGTGGCTTTATGGAAGGCCTGGTAAAGCTCAAAAGTTGATTTCCGGGGAATGAAAATATCAAAAAGCGCCCCAAACATCAATACCGGCTGCTTAACAAAGGGCGCATATGTCAGAGGATCGTACTCAAAACAGGAAATAGGAGCGCTTCCTAGCTCTACATGAGCACCTTTTAGGTTGTCTACAAATTTTGGGTAGTCTTTTAAATGGTACGTTAAGCATTTCTTTGGATCACAGCTTTCATCTTCTTCGTACTTAACTCTCAAAACTCTCGTTGCGAAACTTTTCCAGGTAATATGATAGAAATTTCCGCCTGTTACGACAAGCGAGAGTTTTTCTGGTGTTTCTGAAAGTGAAGCGGTTATAGTGGCAATAAAACCGCCAAAGCTGTATCCCATGAGAAATAATGGTAACTTGTAATTCTTTAGATATTCTATGCAAGTAAGCGCGTCAACAACGGCGTTTTCAAACCTTCCCCGCAATTTATCACTTTCGGCTTCCATGAAAAGTTCGCCGGATTTATATCCTTTTGGTGTTCGTGAAAAGTGATAGGGTAGAACCATTAATGCCCCGTTGTAAGAAAAGTCCGGAAAGTGCTTTGCGAACCATCTTAGGTACTTCAGGTTTTTCTGACCTGTACCATGGATGAAAAGCACGGTTCCTTTCGCGCTTTTTGAGGGATAAAATTCCAGAAAGATTTTGCTATTTTCAGGATATTCTGAAGGAAAATTCGATTTCAATATCAGTTCTTTGCCGCCATCCATAGATTTTTCGTTAATAATCTGGGGTTCTTTTGAAAATCTCAGGGCAAAAATATTTTCCTTTTGGCCTCCCATAATTATCA
>QNAR01000077.1 GCA_003643975.1 Thermotogae bacterium
AGTGTCAATACAGCTAAAAATGTCGTCAAAGAGGTATTCAAAGATCTTACTATAACATCATTAATACTCTTGTTGACAATTTCGGCTATGGTCTTGCTGCCCATTTTTCTCATGTTTTCTCTGACCCTATCATAGACAACGATAGTATCATTCAAAGAATAACCGAGCAATGTAAGCAAAGCTGCTATTACCGGTGCGTTTATCTCCATGCCAAAAAGACTGTAAAAGCCAAGTGTGATGAGCAAGTCATGCACTAGAGCAACAATTGCCCCAACACCGAAGGAGAACTGGAACCTTATCGTTATATATAACAATATAAGCGCAACGGCAATTATTACAGCTGTCCAGGCATAGCCTTTTATTTCCTGAGCAGCGAAGCCTGAGATTCTATTGACAGAAAGCATATCAGAAGAAGTAACGCCTTTGTCCGCCAATGCTTTGAGTATGGTATTCGCAAGTTCCGTATCGCTTTCAACATTAACGACTATTGAAAAGCGTGCTTTTTCTTGCCCGCTTTCCGCCGAAAGGGGTTTCTGCTTTATAATTCTTGCTGAGCCAAAAATGGGATCCTCAGCGGAGAGTTCCGTTCTCATGTCTGCCACACTGAAATTTAGGTCCGGAACGAGTACACTGACTTCTGTACCTCCAGTGAAGTCGATTCCGAGGTTAAACCCCTTTACAAAGAAGAGTACGATCGAAATGAGGATAAGCAAAACAGATAAAAATACAAAAGCACGTCGTTTACCTACAAAATCTACGTTAAACCTCATCTTGCCTCGCCTCCTCCGGTGCGGGTCTCTTTAACATATCTTGCGGGTTTTATACTTCCAGACATCCCGGTGAGCATGGTTCTTGAGACCACCAAATTGGTAAACATGGCGCCTATTACACCAAGTATCAACGTTATGGCAAAACCTTTAACCGTACCCGTACCAAAGTAAAGAAGGACGAGACCGGCAATTATCGTCGTGAGGTTGGCATCGAATATGGTCCAGAAAACTTTTCTGAAAGCGCTGTCAATAGCATTTTCAGGTGTCTTCCCAAGCCTGAGCTCTTCCTTTATCCTCTCGTATATGAGCACATTGCCGTCAACAGTGGTTCCTATGGTGAGGATTATACCTGCGATACCAGGCAGGGTTAAAATTGAACCAGTAGCTGAAAGCAATCCAAAAAGCAAAAGACTGTTGTAAACCAAAGCGATATCAGCAACAAGCCCCATGATCCCATAGAAGATCACCATATAGATCATGACTACGATAAGACCGGCGATACCGGCCCAAAGAGCAGCCATGATAATGTCTCTACCTAATGTGGGTGAAAGTATCTGTTTATTGAAAGATGCCAATTCAACTGGCAGATTACCACTGCCTACGAGTATGGCAACTTCCTTTGCTTCATCGATCGTCTGAAGACCAGTTATGACTGCACTACCCCCAGAAATTGGTTCGTCAACACCGGGAGCGATAATTACCCTGTCGTCAAGAACTATTGCCAGTCTGTTTTTAACATCACCAGAAGTGTAACTGGCCTTTTCGGCTGTTATTTTGTAGAAAGCATTCGCACCCTCACTGTTAAATTTAAGTGTTACCATGAATTTTCCCTGTCCCGGTCTCGGCTTTGGATTCACGCCAGGCTGGGCATCAGTGACAGAGCTACCGTTAAGCTCCATAAACTGGGTTCCTACCAGCACTTTGGGACTGATAAGAAACCACGTCTGATTTCTGACACCGTTTTCAAGTTTTCCAAAATGAATATCCCGAAGCCAGTAGGGTTCTGCTCCTTGAAGTTTCCTTTTGCTGACTTCAAAAAGAAGGTCAGAGGGAATTTGCGGTGTAGCTTCTCCAGTTTCAATATCTAAAACATCCGCAAAATAGAGTTTACCAGTACTACCTATCAAACGTTCAGCTTTTTCGATGTCGGTAATTCCGGGAATTTCGACTCTTACCCTTACCGGAGGTATATCCTGGCCATACTCAATTTTTGCAGTTACTTTCTCAACTGTCGCTTCAGTGAAACCGGCAGCATCAAGCCTTCGTCTTAGCACTTCGACGACTCTATCCGCAAGAGAATTGAGCTCCTCTTTTGGGGCTTGGGTTACCATTTGGTATTCAAGCAACGCACCACCCTTGATATCAAGACCCAATCTTATGTTTGCCGCGATTTTAGATAGGAAAGTACCACCTTCTGCCCCTCCATGTGGAATGAGAAGAGGCAACAAAGCGAGAATTAGAACGATAACGCTAATTATAAGCCTTTTCTGGTTTGCTCTCATGACTTATGCCCGCAAGTAACGGACAGAGCACCCCCTTTCAAGATTTATTGTTAGAACACTATTTTTTCTCTACATTAACCTCATTGGGGTTTTCACCTTTTCCAATGATAGCTGTTATGGAACGGCGTGTAACATCGATTTCCGATCCGTTGCCAGTTTTTACCCTTACGGTATTGTCCTTAATTGTAACGACTTTGCCCAGAATTCCGCCAGCGGTGACAATCCTGTCGCCGACTTTCAACTGCGACATCATCTGTTTAAATTGTTTTTCCCTTCTTCTCTGGGGCATAATAATCATAAAGTAAAAGAGTGCTACCATTATTATAAGCCAGACAAATATTCCCGAAAGCCCACCTACACCAGAAGTGGGAGCTGCGGGAGCTGGTTCCGATGTTACCGGAGCATAGGTTACAAATCCTAAAAACGGAAACATGTTTATACCTCCTGTCAAATTAAAGCTCGATAAAGATTTTACCAGATCGTCTATTTCAATTCAACCAACGAATTGATCTTCTGTAAAAGAAGCTGAAATGATCGCTACCATATCTGATCCTTCATCGGTTAAAACCCAGAGTTTGCTATGATATAATTTGCACTAGAATGTGCAACAAAAAAGCCTGAGAGAACAGATAAAAAAGAATGCTAATATATTAATGAACTCAAAGAACCCAAGATTAGGTACAAAGGAGGATTAAAAATGAAAAACACCATGCTAAAAGAAGCCGAAAGCAAAATGGAAAAAAGTGTTGAGAAAATAGCAGAAGAATTCAGCCATATGAGAACAGGCAGGCCTTCTCCCTCGCTGCTTGAAGAAATAAAAGTTGACTACTACGGTGTTCCTACACCTGTAAATCAACTTGCGACGATAAACGTCTCTGAAGACCGCTCTTTAATCATCAAACCCTGGGAAAAGAACATGCTTCCAATCATTGAAAAGGCTATACTCGCTTCCAATCTTGGCCTTACGCCCCTCAACGACGGGAACGTAATCAGGTTGAATTTCCCCGTCCCTACCACCGAACAGCGAGAAAAGTGGGTAAAGCTGGCAAAAGAAATCACCGAAAAAGGGAAAGTTGCCATCAGGAATATCCGGCGTGATTTCATCAAAGAAGCAAAAGAACTCCAAAAAGATGGAGACATGACCGAGGACGATTTGAAACGTTTTGAAGAGGAAATACAAAAACTCACCAACAAATACGTTGAAGAGATGGATAATCAGCTTGAGAAGAAAAAGAAAGAGATAATGGAGTTCTGAAATGAGCATCAAGCTTCCAGAACATCTGGCCATAATCATGGACGGAAACGGCCGATGGGCACAGCAACGTGGCTTAAACCGCGTTGAAGGTCATAAAGCTGGTGCCAAAATCGCTGAAAATGTTACCAGATGGTGTGCTAATTTGGGGCTAAAATATCTGACTCTTTATGCTTTTTCCACGGAAAATTGGAAACGCCCAAAGGAAGAAGTCAGGTTTCTTTTTCAGTTGATGGTTGATTATCTAAAAGATAGACTAAACCTGCTTCAGGAAGAATCTATCAGGATCAGATTTATGGGTAGAGTTAACGAATTGGCTGAAGAAACAAGGAATTTTTGTAAATTCATGGAAGATGAAACTGCAGAGTGTAACAGGCTAAATCTTATAATAGCATTGAATTATGGTGGAAGGGCTGAAATAGTCGATGCCGTCAAAAAAATATTAAATGACAAACTAGAGCACATAGATGATGCAATAATCCGAAGATATTTGTACTTGCCTGATTTGCCAGACCCGGATCTCATAGTCAGAACCTCTGGCGAAAAGAGACTGAGCAATTTTCTCTTGTGGCAAAGTTCTTATAGTGAGCTTTATTTTACTGATACTCTTTGGCCTGACTTTTCAAAAGATGAACTTACAAAGGCTCTTGAAGAATATTCGAAAAGAAAACGTAGATATGGGGCTGTGATAGACAATGAAGAATAAAGAAGTTGGTATAAGGCTGGTTACCGCTTTTTTGGTAGCCCCTTTTGTAGTTCTGTGCTTTGTCAATTATTATTCGCTCATAGGATTGGTTGCAACGGTTACTATGTTCGCAAGCTTTGAATATGTGAATTTCAGTCTCAGAGAATTCAAGCACACGGTCTTACGGCTGGCATATGTTGGCATTACGACTTTAAATACCGTGCTTTATGGGTTGTTACTGGATAAACTCAACCTTTTTGGTGATACAAAGCGGCGACCCGAGCTTCTTTTTAGTTTGTCATTTATTACTATAATTACATTGACCATTCTAACCATAAACGATACAAGGAAGGCCAAGTTATTTGCCGTGAATGGCACTTTACCTCTGATTTATGTTTCATTGTGCCTTTCTTTCTTTTTCCCGCTGTACATACATTTTGGACCCTTTATAGCGCTGTTGAATCTTCTTTCTGTGTGGGTTTTCGATGCGGGAGCGTATTTTACTGGCATCAGGTTCGGTAAAATCAGGATATCACCTTCATATAGTCCCAAGAAGAGTCTTGAAGGAGCTATTGGTGGATACCTTTTCACCGTTTTTTTCATCTGGTTGTATGGATTAACTGTGAATCTACTTAATCCGAGCTTCAATTTAATCGGTGTTGGTGAGATACTCCTTCTTCCCATGGCAGTAGCCGTTTTTGGAACTGTGGGCGATATAGCAGAGTCAGCCTTCAAAAGGTTTCACAATGTAAAAGATTCTGGCAATATCTTACCCGGCCACGGCGGGATGCTGGATCGAATAGATGGTTTGCTTTTTGTTACACCGATATTTTACATACTCATGATTTTATTGAACAGTTGAACATCTGAGGAGGGCTTACGGTGAAATTCATGACTTCAGAAGAGATAAGGCAGAGTTTTCTAGACTTTTTCAAATCAAAAGGTCACACTATCCTGTCAAGTGCATCGCTAATTCCCAATGATCCACAGCTCATGTTCACCGTTGCTGGAATGGTGCCTTTTAAACCGATATTTTGGGGAAAAATTGAACCGACATATCCCAGAATTGCAACCTGTCAAAAATGTATAAGAACGGTGGATATAGACAACGTTGGCAAAACCCCAAGACATCAAACCTTTTTTGAAATGCTCGGCAACTTCTCTTTTGGAGATTATTTCAAGAAAGAAGCCATAATCTGGGCATGGGAATACGTAACCGAGGTACTGAAGATTCCCGAGGAAAAACTATGGGTTTCAGTGTATAAAGAAGATGACGAGGCTTATGAAATCTGGAAGAACGAAATAGGAGTTCCTGAAGGTAAAATTGTAAGACTCGGCAAAGAAGATAATTGGTGGGGACCAGCAGGACCAACAGGACCATGTGGACCTGATACAGAAATTTTCATTGATACCGGACGTACAGAAAATTGCCCGAATATTGATAATTGTAGCCCTGCTTGTGATTGTGGGAGATTTCTGGAATTTTGGAATCTTGTTTTCACAGAATATAATCAGGATGACAGAGGAAACTTAACTCCTCTACAACGGAAAAACATAGACACAGGTCTGGGATTGGAAAGGCTCACAGCGATAATGCAAGGGGTTGAAACCACATTTGACACAGACTTATTCCAGCCTGTTATCGAAAAAATTGAAAGTATTTTTTCAGTGAAATACAAAAGCAATCCGGAACAAGATATATCGATACGTGTTATAGCCGATCACGCACGCGCGATAGCTTTCATGATCGCAGATGGCATATTGCCCTCAAATGAAGGAAGGGGGTACGTGCTGAGAAGACTCCTGAGACGCGCCGACAGGCATGCTTCCTTGCTGGGCAACAAACGGCCTTTCCTTCATAAACTCATCGATCCGCTGATAAAAAAAATGGGATCTATTTACCCTGAACTCAAAGCCAAAAAGGAACTCATTGAACAAATTACCATCAAAGAAGAAGAGAGGTTCCTGGATAATCTTGAACGAGGTACCAAGCGCCTGTGGCAGATGATAGACGCAAAAGGAAAGTTAAATGGGAAGGATCTTTTCATGTTGCACGACACTTACGGGTTTCACGTGGAGTTAGTGGAAGAAATATTGAATGGCAGCAATATACATCTTGACAAAGAAGGATTTTTGAAGCTGATGCAAGAGCAAAAAGAACGTGCAAGAGCCGCTACCGGGAACAAAGAATATGATGATGTCTCAACTCTGATAAAAACATTGCACGAGGAGTTGGGAGGAACTGAGTTTCTTGGATATGAAATGCTGGAAACCCGGTCCGAAATAAAAACAATCATAAAGAAAGGCGTTCAGGTTCACCAGCTATCCAAAGGTGAAGAGGGTGAAGTGATATTCGACAAAACAGTTTTCTACGCTGAAAAGGGCGGTCAGGTTTCTGATACAGGTATATTGGAAACACCATCCGGGGTTGCCGAAGTGCTTCATGTTTATATTCCCCATCAAGATATAGTCCTTCATAAAATCAAAGTTATCGATGGATTATTAAACAAAGGTGAACTTGCTCTACTAAAGGTGGATGTCGAAAAACGAAAGGCAACTGCGAGAAACCATACAGCCACCCATCTTCTGCATGCCGCGTTGAGAAAAATATTGGGAGAGCATGTTAAACAATCAGGTTCTCTTGTGGGACCTGAACGCTTGAGATTCGATTTTTCCCATTTTTCCCAGTTAAAACCCGAGGAAATAATGGCAATCGAAGAGACAGTCAATGAAATTGTTCTTTCTGCCCTTCCGGTAACAGTGGAGGAAAAAGATCTTGAAGAAGCAAAGTCCGAAGATGTTATCGCTCTTTTCGAAGAGAAATATGGCGATAAAGTTAGAGTGGTAAGCATCTCTGATTTCAGCAGGGAATTATGTGCCGGGACTCATGTTGAAAATACCGGAGAAATAGGGCTTTTCAAGATCATTTCAGAATCTTCGGTTTCTGCGGGTGTACGCAGGATTGAAGCCATAACAGGCAAAGAGAGCTTGAAATATCTCAGGAAACTTACAGCATTGGCCAGTGATCTCAAAGATGTTTTACAGGTACAGGAAGAGCAGATACTCGAAAAAACTCTTTCTCTCCTTCAGGAGCTTAAGGGAAAAGATAAAGAAATAAAGAAATTGAAAGAAAAGTTGCTCTCCGGCAAAACAAGTGCTAATGACCATGAATTCAGTATAGACGATGTGAAATTCCTTGTGAGA
>QNAR01000078.1 GCA_003643975.1 Thermotogae bacterium
AATTCGCCCAAAAAGCTCTCAACATTTCCTATCACCACCTCAATATTTCTTATCTTCATATTAAATATTATCATATTATAATGAAGAATGTCAATCTATAAATCCAATTACCTAAAATAATCAAAAATTATATTTAAAAATCGTATTTCAATTGTTGGACTTTTTGCCATTAAGTACATAAAAAACAGCAGGAATTTCTATCCCTGCTGTCTTTCATATTTGAAGCCATAAGCAAACAAGGCGGAGATGTTTAATTATTTACCGCCTAAGCCAAAATCCAGCTATTGCATATCTTCAAAAAGCTTCTTAATAACTTCTTTTACGCTTGAAATGCTATTGACCTTGTATCCTTCAGCGCCAATGAAGGCAAATCCATTTTCAAAATCCCCTTTTGAAGCGTTCAACAGCGCTTCCGCTATACAATATGGGGCTTCCCTGAAATTACAAGTCTTTATGCAGTGGTACATGCACTTGAATGGCTTTTTTACACCTCTTTCCACATCTTCGAGAAATTTGTTCCGCACAGCCCTACCGGGTAACCCAACCGGACTTTTGATAATGATTATGTCTTCCTTCTTTGCATTAACAATCGTTTTCTTGAATTTTATATCCGCATCGCATTCTTTTGTGGCGATAAAGGGCGTTCCCACCTGCACTCCGGAAGCTCCAAGTGAAAAGACTCTTTTTACATCTTTCGAATCACATATTCCCCCAGCTGCTATCACCGGGACTTCCTTTCCGTACTCTTTTTTGATTTTTTCAGTGAACTCACGCACCTGTGGTATGGTTCTTTCCAGAGAGAATTCTGGTTCAGTGAGCTGTTCTGGCTTGTAACCAAGATGGCCTCCGGCCTTAGGCCCTTCAACCACAAAAGCATCAGGAATATAGCCGTGCCTTTTGAACCACCTTTTGAAAATGAGCTGTGCGGTTCTCAACGATGATACTATAGGGATCAATTTTGTTCTGGAATCTTCACTGAGGTAAGAGGGCAAATCAAGTGGTAAACCCGCACCGGAAATTATGACATCAATCTTTTCTTTGATAGCTGTTACAACCATATCCTCGTAATTTGTCAAAGCAACCATTATATTAACACCGAGGATTCCTTTGGTTTTTTCCCTTGCACTTCTTATGACTTTTTTAAGACCCTCTATGTTTTCTTGCCTAAAATTCTTTCCTTTGCCTCCCATTACCATTCCGATACCAGCTGTGCCTATAATACCTATTCCTCCTTCGTTGGCAACCGCTGAAGCGAGATTGTCCAGAGATACACCAACAGCCATTCCTCCCTGAATGAGAGGTATTTCAGGCATCAAACCTCCAATGTTCAGTTTGATAAATTTCAACCCCTTTCAAAGCAACAATTCTATGCTTCCTTGAAACCGAGCATTAGTGTCGCTGTGCACACTTTCTTATTCTCTACTTTAGCTACACCCTCTGCAAAAATAACGCCCCGGCGCTCCTGAAGAATCTTTACTTCGTAGTTCAATCTATCCCCCGGCTTCACCTCGCCCCTGAACCTCGCCTTTTCAATACCAAGAAAAAGCGGAACCCCTTTCTTCCCATTTAGCAGCAGTACTCCGGCTGTTTGTGCAAGGCCCTCTACTATGAGGACGCCAGGGTAAATGGGATAATCAGGGAAATGCCCCTGAAAAACGGGATCTTCCGGGTTTATATCCCTGAAAGCTTTTATGTTATCCTCCCCTTCTTCAACAACTCCATCCACCAGCAAGAAAGGAGGGCGATGTGGAATAATGCTTTTCACATATTCTATGTCTTTCACCTTATCACCTCCAACACTTTATATGAAAAAAGATACCATAACCATGTTCAATAAATATTGTGCGATTTTTGTACATCCACACACAAAAGCGTCCGGTTTTTGAACGAATTTGATATGAAAATCACATGGCACAGAGTTGCTAATATTATATTCGGAAAGGAGGGGATTATTCTGAGAGTAATCGGTACAGGCTCATACTTACCGAAAAAAATTGTGAAAAATGCTGAACTGGAAGATAAATTGGGCCTTGAAAAAGGCTGGATTGAGCAGCGTACAGGTATAAAAGAACGCCATTTTGCTATTAACGAAACACCTTTGGATCTTGCATTGAAAGCCGCTGAAGAAGCGTTGAAGGATTACGATAAAAGTCCTCAAATTGTGGTAGCCCATTCATCGACCATTGAACAGGGATTCCCTTCAATGGCATCAATGGTATCAAAAGGATTGGGACTGAATCCTGTTCTGGCATATGATGTTGTTTCTGGCTGCACAGGCTTTCTGCACACGCTTATATCCTCGGTTTCCGTTATGAAAAACCTGAAACTCGACAGTATGCTCATAATAGCCGCAGAAGTTTTGAGCAGCCATATAGACTTCACTGACAGGGATACTGCAATACTCTTCGGTGACGGCGCTGGGGCGTTACTCGTTGAAAGGGTTCCATCAGATGAAGTTATACTCGCATCGGATTTTGGAACTGATGTAAAAAAGGCAGGGGATCTCATCATAGACAACTTAACGGGAAATGTGATCAAAATGAACGGAAGGGAGATTTTCCGCTTCGCTGTAAGAACACTGGGAAAATCCATCCTGAAAGTTTTAAAAGCTGGCAATATCTCTATCGAAGAATTGGACTATTTCATTCCTCATCAGTCAAATGCCAGGATTCTCGCTTCTGTAAACAGAGAGCTGAAGATTCCCGAAGAGAAAATAATCTCCTATATTGATTCATATGGCAATACTGCTTCCGCTTCCATTCCGATAGCCATAGATAAAGCAGCAAAAGAAGGTGTTTTAAAAGACGGAAATAAAGTATTGCTTTCAGGTTATGGCGCAGGATTGAGCTGGAGCACCCTATTAATTGAATGGCGAACAGGAGAGGAGGAGGCAAGTTGTATCTTGGAAAGCGTGTTTCAGGGTTACTCGGAATAAGATATCCTGTTCTCCAGGGGGGAATGGCCTGGGTAGCCACCGCTGAACTCGCTTCAGCGGTATCGAATGCCGGTGGGCTTGGAATCATCGCAGCGGGTAATCTCACCCCTTCTGAATTGAAAGCTGAAATAGCCAAAACAAAAGCATTGACAGAAAACCCCTTTGGGGTTAATCTAATGCTCCTATCGCCTTATATAGAGGAGCAGGTGAAAATCGTTTGCGAAGAACGGATTCCTGTTGTCACCACCGGAGCGGGAAATCCCGGAAAATACATGGACAAGCTCAAAAAAGCAGGAACAAAGGTAATTCCAGTGGTAGCTTCACCCGGACTTGCTAAAAGAGTAGAAAAGCTCGGTGCTGATGCGGTAATCGCTGAGGGAATGGAAGCCGGGGGACACATCGGTAAGCTAACCACCATGGTTCTCGTCCCTCAAACGGTTGATGCCGTTTCCATCCCGGTTATAGCCGCAGGTGGCATTGCAGATGCCCGGGGTGTAGCAGCAGCTTTTTCACTTGGAGCTGAGGGGATTCAAATCGGAACGCTCTTTGCCTGTTCCCGCGAAAGCATTGCTCACGAGAACTTCAAGAAAAGGGTACTCTCTGCCAGTTCTCTCGATGCCGTAGTTACTGGTGAGAGCACGGGGCATCCGGTGAGATCTCTGAGGAACTCTCTTACAAAAAAGCTGCTGGAACTTGAAGCAAAAGAAGCGAGTTTTGAAGAATTTGAAAAACTTGCGATAGGTGGGTTGAAACGGGCAGTCAGAGAAGGCGACATAAAAACTGGTTCCGTTATGGCAGGCCAGGTTGCCGGGCTTGTTAAGGAAATAAAACCAGTAAAGGAAATCATTGAAGAAATCTATAAAGGTGCTGAAAAGATTTTCAGAAATTTCGCGGAAATGGGGGTTGAGAAATGAAAGCATGGATATTTCCCGGACAAGGCGCACAATACGTTGGTATGGGAAAAGACCTTTATAATCATCACATTGCCCGTGGATTCATGAGCAGGGCATGTGAAGCTCTTGGTATAGATTTATTGAACCTTATGCTTGAAGGCCCGGAAGAGGAATTAACACTTACCGAGAATGCACAGCCTGCTATTTTGCTTCACAGCGTTGCAACAGCAGAACTGTTGAGAATGAATCGCCAATATCCGGACATAGTCGCCGGATTCAGCCTTGGGGAATTCAGCGCGCTGGTAGTTGCCAGAGTGTTCTCTTTTCATGATGCACTGAGGCTTGTAAGATTGAGGGGAAAGGCAATGCAGGAAGCTGTTGCGCCGGGAGTGGGAAGCATGGCAGCAATCATAGGCCTTGAAGCCATACAGATCGAGGCTATTTGTAAGGAAGTATCTCCTGAAGAAGAAGTTATCATTGCCAATTACAACGCTCCTGGACAGGTTACTATTTCAGGTATAAAGGAAAAAGTTCTTCAGGTACTTGAAAGAGCTAAAGCCATGGGTGCAAGACGGGCAGTAGAATTGAAGGTAAGCGCACCTTTCCATACGAAATACATGTTAAATGCCAGTGAGAAGCTTAGAAAAGCACTGCGTGAAATAGAGATAAAACCTCCGAAGATACCTGTGATCTCTAATGTTACAGGCGAACCTTTTCCAGATGATCCAGTGGAAATCAGAGAGCTCATCGCTAAGCAAGCGTGTAGCCCCGTTCGTTGGGAAAGTTCTGTAAGAAAGATGGTTGCCATGGGTGCAAGTTTCTTCCTGGAAGTGGGGCCTGGCAAAGTCCTCACCGGCTTGAACAGGAGGATAGACAGGCGCGTGGTAACGGATTTTACAGATGGCAGACTCGTCCTTAACAGCGTTACAACTTGAAGGAGTGGTAAGATGAAGGAATTGGCAATAGTCACGGGGGGGTCCAGAGGCATCGGAAGGGCGATTGTTGAAGAGCTGGCTAAGACAGGTTATGGGGTCGTTTTCACATACCGTCAAAATAAAGAAGCAGCTAATTCGTTGTTAAGCGAGCTCGCCGGGCGAGATGTTTATGCTTACGCATGTGACATTTCCAACGAAAAAGCGGTAAAAACATTTGCCCAGCAGGTAATTTCGCAGTTTGGTGCCCCAACAGCTCTTGTAAACAACGCAGGGATTGCAAAAGATGCTCTTCTACTACGTATGAGCACACAAAACTGGAAGGAGGTGATAGAAACCAATCTCACGGGAAACTTTTTTGTAACTCAGGCTTTTCTAAAAGAAATGTTGAAAAAGCGAAGAGGTAAAATACTATTCATTTCATCCCTCTCTGGACTGAGAGGTAACGCAGGCCAGGCAAACTATGCCGCTTCAAAGGCAGGCATTATAGGTTTTGCAAAATCCCTCGCTCGCGAAGTAGCTAAAAGGGGTATTACCGTGAATGCCATAGCTCCGGGAATGGTAGAAACGGACATGACGGCCTCTTTGCGCCCCGAATGGAAGGAAGAACTTCTTAGAAACATTCCTCTTGGACGTTTTGGAAAGCCTGAAGAAATCGCAAAACTCGCGGCATTTTTGCTTAGCGATGCCGCTTCATATATTACTGGTCAGGTATTCACCATAGACGGTGGATTGAGCATATAAAAAAGAAAAGGAGTGAAGAAAATGGAAGAAAAGGTAATCAACATAATTGCTGAACAGCTTGGACTTGATCCCGCAGAGGTTAAACGCGATTCTAATTTCACCGAAGACCTGGGTGCAGATTCTCTCGACCTCGTTGACCTCATAATGAAGCTTGAAGATGAATTTGACGTAAAAATCGAGGATGAAGTAGCATCACAGCTTAAAACCGTGGGGGATGCCATTGAGTTCATAAAAAAACTAACATCGGAGGGATAAAATGCGCAGAGTCGTCGTAACAGGCCTTGGAGTGATAAGCTCCATAGGTAACAACTTAAATGATTTCTGGGATTCTCTTGAAAATGGAATATCCGGTATTGATTGGATCAAGGCATTCGACACGGAAAAATTCAGGGCAAAGGTTGCCGGTGAGATAAAAGGCTTTGACCCTGTAAAATATATGGACCGCAAAGAAGCACGCCGTATGTCCCGCTTCGTGCAGCTTGCAATTGCCAGTGCTACTGAAGCGGTTGATGACAGTGGACTTGAGCTCAACAAAGAAGATCCATGGAAAGCCGGGGTCATCTATGGCGTTGGTATAGGCGGAATGGAAGTAATCGAAAAGCAGAACCAAATTCTTCTTGAAAGAGGTCCAGACAGGGTAAGTCCTTTTTTAATTCCCATGACCATAGCCAATATGGCTGCCGGTACGCTTTCCATACGTTTTGGATTAAAGGGTAGCTGTGTTACAGTTGTGTCCGCTTGTGCTTCAAGTACAAATGCGATTGGAGAAGCCTTCAGGGCTATTAAGCATGGGAGACTCGATATTGCCCTTGCTGGAGGCTCAGAGGCTACGATAACGCCTCTTTCCATTGCTGGCTTTGATTCCATGAATGCCTTATCGAGACAATCACCTGATGTAGCTTCTCGCCCCTTTGACAAAAACAGGGACGGCTTTATAATGGCTGAGGGGTCGGCTACGCTTGTTCTTGAAGATTATGAACACGCAAAAAAGCGCGGAGCGAAGATATACGCTGAGATACTCGGTTATGGTGCAACAGATGATGCAGCCCATATTACAGCACCGGATCCCGAAGGGGAAGGTGCAATGATGGCTATGAAGCTTGCTCTTGACGAAGCTGAGCTTTCTCCAGATAAAGTAGATTATATCAATGCCCATGGCACTTCAACACCCATGAACGATATCATGGAAACACGGGCAATCAAGGCTCTTTTTGGCAAGAGACAGGACTTGAACATAAGCTCCACAAAGTCCATGCACGGTCATGCACTTGGTGCGGCTGGTGCTATTGAAAGCGTCGCAACAATTCTCGCCATGCAAAGGGGAATTGTTCCACCCACAATAAATCTCGAAGAACCTGATCCGGAATGTGACCTCAACTACACACCAAAAATTGCAGTGAAAAAAGAAATCAAATACGCTCTCAGCAATTCCTTTGGGTTTGGTGGACATAACGCTTCAATTCTTTTTATGAAACATTAAGATACTCTAAGATACTCTCATCTGAAAATGCCGCAAATTGAGTTTTTCCGGCATTTTCATCGCTTTCCTCCAAAAAATGCTTTCTTTCAGCTTGCAGGAATAAAAGTTACAAAATTTGCTTTATAGAATAAATTGCGGTATAATCAATTATTATTCTTTAAACTGCTGTAAAGGTCATTGTGAGCTAATCATATATTGCTAAAGGCTGAGTGCTTTTGATTTACACTCAGCTTCTAACAAACAAATAGGGGGTGTTTTAATGAAAACACGTTTTGTTTTAGTTATTCTGCTTCTTATGTTAAGTCTAACTGTTTTTGCTGCCTCTCCTGCATTGATCACAGCGGCCCAAAAAGAAGGAAAAGTTGTAGTCTATTCCATCACAAGCAGAATCAAGAACGCTGCCGAGGCTTTTGAAGCTAAATACGGCA
>QNAR01000079.1 GCA_003643975.1 Thermotogae bacterium
CCTTCTATAGGTTACCATGCTGTAAATAGGAGTGTGTATTTTCTTTCCTGCTTTAAGAGCCTTAAGGTGTTCTATAAACAGTTGAAAATCAAAGGCTTTTGGACTGTCAAAATTGAATTCGCGTGGATCAACTCCGGGCTCAAGATTTTTGTAATAGTCATCCATTGAAAGAATATCGGCACTCTTTCCAAAATGTTCCTTTATCTTCATGGCAACAGAAGTCTTACCAGCACCACTGCCACCAACGATTGCTACAAGCATTTGAACACCTCACTGTCTACTTTTCTGCATGGTTATTTGAAACGAAAGAGCCCTGAATGTAAGAGAGATGTCGATTTCTTCGAGGGGGAAATTTTCTGGTATGTTGAGCTTGGCAGGTGCAAAATTTATAATTCCCTCTATTCCCGAACCAATCATTAAATCAGCTACCTGTTGTGCATTATTGGCTGGAACAGTGATTACACCTATGTGGATTTTTTCCTTCCTGGCGACCCTTTCAAAATTTTTGAGATCTTCAACTACAAGCCCATTTTGAAGCTTTTTGCCGATCTTTTCAGAGCTGACATCAAAAATGGCTTTGATTTGATAACCACTTTTGGATAGACCAGGATAATTGGCAAGTGCCATGCCAAGATTGCCAGCTCCGACTATACAAACATTCCAGATTCTTTTGATCCCGAGAATTTCGGCAATACCATCCTGAAGGCGCCTTGTTTGATATCCGATGCCACGCTTCCCAAACTCACCGAAATAGGAAAGATCCTTCCGAACCTGACTGGCTTTGATATTTAGGCGATTTCCTAACTCCTGAGAAGAGATTGTTTCTTTTCCGCTTTTTATGAGATTTTCGAGACATCTGTAATAAACTGCCAGTCTTTTAATCGTGGGTTTTGGAATTTTCCTGTTTTCCATACTTTTTCACCCCTTTTTCAAATAAAGTCTTCCTGCTTGTGAAATTATATCACAATGAATGGTCTTTGAAATAATTCCGTAGTAGTCTAAGAGCAAGCATGATATAATTTTGTTGAAAAATATAGAAAAAGGACTGTTTTTGTGAGAAGTGAAATTTTTTTGGGATTTTTGTTCCTGCTATGCGTTGTGCTTTTTGCAGTCGATGTATTGCTGATTTCAACTGTGAAAAAGCTTAATACAGGCATGAGAACAGTCGTTGTGGACAGTGAAAATAGCGAAGTTAGCGTTAAAACAGGTGGTGAAATTTACAGAATCCCTAAAGAAAGCACTAAAGCTTTTACCCTTTTTAAGAATGAATCCCTCAGGATAACCAATAATGGGGACCTTTATCTTTTACGGTTCTTAGATAATGTATACGAAGTATCGATAGAAGAAGTTGAGGTGAAGTTAGAGAAATGGGACAAATGAGAAGAACCGAAATGGTGAACCTTGTGATGTTCATTTTTTCTTCCTATATAGATTATCGATTCACGGAACTTGAACCTATACTTGAGAAGGAATTCGGAGACATAGACTATCTCTCACGTACGCTTGATTTTGATAAATACACCTACTTTTACAATGAAGAGATGGGGCACAAGCTTCAAGGAAAGCTTGTAAGTTTTGTGCACTTAATACATCCTTCTGAACTTGCTGAAATTAAACTAAAAACAAATAAACTCGAAATGAATTTCGCAGTTGAAGGCAAGAGAAAAATCAACATAGATCCTGGCTATATACATCACACACAATTCGTGCTAGCTTCCACCAAACACTGGGCAAACAGAATATATATTGGCAGAGGGATCAACGCGGAAGTGACTTTGATGTTTTTAAATGGGGCTTTTAGGCCTCTTGAATATACGTATCCCAATTACAAAGATAAAGATTATATCGACGAGTTATCAAAAATCCGGGAACTCTATTTGAAGAAAAGAAAGGAATATTATAGATGAAAATTGGCATCCTCACACTTGGTTGTCCAAAAAATGTTGCTGATATGGAGAATTTCAAAGGAATTCTGGTGAGAAGGGGACATCAAATAGTAAATGACGCCTTAATTGCTGATTTGATAGTGATTGATACCTGCAGCTTTATTGAAGAAGCGAAGAAGGAAAGCATTGAGGAGATTCTCAATTTCTGCTCACTTAAAGAAGAGAATCCAGCTTTGAAAATTATAGCCACAGGTTGTTTAGTACAACGTTACTTCAATGATCTAAAAGCTGAAATCCCGGAGCTCGATGGACTTATCGGGGTGACTTCGCCCATGAAATTGGCGGATCTTTTGGAGAGAGGAACATTTTTCTACTTCAAACAACCGGTGGGAGTGTACGATTACATTGCTAGAGAATCCAGTAGTACTTACGCTTATGTAAAAATAGGAGATGGTTGTGACAGAAATTGTGCCTTTTGCTCTATACCCTCCTTTAAGGGGCGATCGAAAAGCAGGAAAATGGAGGATATCGTTTCTGAAGTTCAGGATCTGATATCCAGTGGAACCAAAGAAATAATACTTGTTTCTCAAGATAATACCCAATATGGGAAGGATTTTTATGGAAAACAGGCACTCCCGGATTTGTTGGAAAAACTTGATGACCTGAAAGACGGATTTTGGTTAAGAGTCATGTATTTACATCCCGATCATCTCAGCGAGGAAATTATAGATGCTATGGCATCTGCTAAAAATGTTGTGAAGTATTTTGACATACCCGTACAGAGTGGATCAAATAAAATATTGAAAGCCATGGGAAGATCTAAAAACCGGGAAGAACTCGTGGCCCTTTTTGAAAAGATAAGAGCGAAAATACCCGATGCAGTTTTGAGAACAACCATAATGATAGGCTTCCCTGGAGAAACTCTGGAAACGTTCAGGGAAACCCTTAATTTCATCAAAGAAATTAGATTTAATAAACTGGGAGGGTTTGTTTATTCTCCTGAAGAAGGGACCCCGGCCCATGGTGAAAAAATAACTATTTCAAAAGAGAAAGCTCAGGAGTTCCTCGAGGAACTGTTAGATGAACAAGACCGGATTTCACATGAGCTCAATCAACGCTTTCTGAAGCGAAAGCTAAAAGTACTAATAGAAGAGAAATCAGGAGATTTTTTAATTGGCAGATCTTGGCATTTTTCACCGGAAATCGACGGCAATGTTTATATTAAGGGAGAGTGTAGACCCGGAGAATTTGTCGAAGCGTTAATTACAGAAGTTTATGAAAATGATTTAGAGGGGATAGTTAATGAATATACCTAATATGCTGACATTATCAAGAATAGTGTTAACGATTCCAATCGTGGCTTTTTTGTATTTTGAGCCTGAAAGGTGGGCTTTGCTATCTTTTGCCATTTTTATCATTGCGGCGTTAACAGATTATTTTGATGGAAAGCTCGCAAGGAAATTGAATCAGATAACTACCTTCGGGAAGTTTTTGGACCAAATCTCTGATAAAATTATGGTCACCTCTCTATTCCTCGTTTTCATGTTTATAGGTAGAGTGAATTTCTGGTTAGTTTTTTTAATCCTTTTTAGAGATACTTTTGTTTCGGGAATAAGGATGCTTGCTGCTTCGGAGGGGATTGTTATAGCAGCAAATTATTACGGCAAAGCCAAAACGGTTACTCAGATAATTTTGCTGGTTTTTTTGTATCTACAGTTGATTTTGAGCTGGAACATTTCCACGATTATAATATCTCTTCAGTGCGTCGTTGCGTTGATAACCCTTCTAAGCGGCATTGTATATGTTTTTGGTTATCTGCGCAGTGGTGAAAGGGGGAAATAGCTTGAGAACCTTTATTGCCATTGATACCGGTCAGAAAATATCCGGGATTGTGGATACAGTTGTTGAGAGACTGAGGCGAATGGGTTTCAAAGCCTCCTGGGTTTCGGGAAATAATGCCCATTTGACATTGGCATTTCTCAATGATGTGGAAAAAGAAAAAGTTGAACTGGTTGCTTCGATGCTTTCGAAGCGCTTAAGGGGGTTTCCTACTTTCACATTTTCCACAGGAAAACTTGGATTTTTCCGGCACAAGAATCTCCCAAGGGTTATATGGATAGGCGTGAAGCCCTCTGCTATCCTGAATAATCTTTTTAGGGAGACAAGAGTGGCATTGGAAAGTCTCGGGTTCAGTGTTGAGGAGAGCTTTCATGCCCATATAACCGTTGGGCGCATGAAATTCAGTCCGCCATACTGGAAAAAACTCATTGAAACTGTTGAATTGGAGGAAGTAATCGTACCAGTGAATGAAGTATCCGTATTCAAATCCGAACTTTCACCGGAAGGAGCTAAGTACACAAAACTTTTTTCCTGTAGTTTTGAAGGAGGTTTGATAAAACATGATTTCTAAAGAAAAGAAAAATGCCCTTGAAAGAGCAATAAAGGAGATTGAAAAACAGTATGGGAAGGGCTCTGTAATGCTCTACGGAGATCAGGAAAACAGAAGCAATGTTGAGGTTGTTTCCAGCGGTTCACTTTCTCTGGATATTGCTCTTGGCGTAGGAGGTTATCCGCGCGGAAGGGTTGTTGAGGTTTATGGAGCTGAATCAAGCGGGAAGACAACTATCGCGCTTCACGCCATTGCGGAGGTTCAGAAAGCGGGCGGTATCGCCGCTTTTGTCGATGCAGAACACGCGTTGGATATGAGCTACGCAAAAGCCCTTGGAATAGATGTAGATAGTTTGCTTATATCCCAGCCAGACTATGGTGAACAGGCCCTGGAAATCGTTGAAGGGCTCGTAAGATCAAATGCTGTAGATTTAGTTGTTGTTGATTCTGTTGCCGCTCTGGTTCCAAGGGCAGAAATAGAAGGTTCTATGGGAGAATTACAAGTCGGCCTTCAAGCCAGGTTGATGTCTCAAGCCCTAAGAAAAATCGCAGGAACTGTCAGCAAATCCAGAAGCATAGTTATGTTCATAAACCAGACGAGAATGAAAATAGGTGTGGTTTATGGTAATCCAGAAACAACAACCGGAGGCGTGGCATTGAAGTTCTATTCATCTGTAAGATTAGAGGTGAGAAGAAGCTCAGCTCTCCGGGAAGGCAATGAAGTAATAGGAAACGAGATAACCATTAAAGTGGTTAAAAACAAAGTTGCACCGCCTTTTAAAGATACCAGAGTTGATCTCATTTATGGAAAGGGTATTGACCATAACAACGAATTATTCAATCTTGGTGTCAAAGAGGGTATGATAGAACGAAAGGGAGCCTGGTATACCTACATTTCGGAAGATGGCAAAGAGATCAGCCTCGGACAGGGGAAGAACAATGGCGTTGAATTTTTAAGTAGCAATCCACAGCTCTTGCTTGAGATCGAAAATAGAATTCGCACAAAATACGGGCTTACACTAATCAAACCCAAAGAAGAAAGCAAAAAGGCAGAAAATGGAAAAGGATGAAAAGAAACTGGTTTTTGAAAAGGCAAAGAACGACGCCTTAAGGCTTCTCAAATACCGTTCAAGAGCCGAAAAAGAGTTGTTTGTTAAGCTCAAACAAAAAGGGTATTCTTTTGAGCTGGTAACAAAAGTTATTGAGTGGTTGAAAAAAAGCGGGTATGTTAACGATGAGGTATTTGCCTGGTTATACACCTACGATGCATTGACCGTGCATTTTAAGGGACCTCATAGAATAAGGAGAGAATTAACAAATCTGGGTGTTGAGAGGCAATTAGTGGAAAAAACGTTATTGAAGTTAGAAGAGGAAGTAAATGTCCGTTCCGTGTTAAAGCAATATATTGAAAAATCAAAAATCGATTTTAAAGATGCAAAGTCGTTGGAAAAACTAAAAGCAAAGCTTTATCGGAGGGGATTCACTAACTCCATGATAGTCGCAATTCTAAAGGAATACTCAATCTCACAGGACACGTAGAAGGAAGGAGGGAGCTGGAATATCCCGAATAATGGGTTTAAATACCAGCGAGTAATATGATAATTGGAATTTTCATTGGTCTGGCATTGGGAATAGCAATAACTTTTATGGCCATTCCTTTGGTAACAAAAAAGGTTAAGAATAAAATTGAAGAACATTTAAAAGCTTCTAGGCAAGACGCTGAATCCATTAAAAAAAGAGCTTTAGAGGAAGCAGAGCATCTTAGAAAGAAGGCCCTAATAGAAGGTAGGGAAGAACTCCATAAATTCAGGGAAGAAATGGAGCGAGAGCTCCGAAAGGAAAGAGAAGAACTCAAGCAATGGGATGAGAGGCTTTCAAGGCGGGAAGATAACCTTGATAGAAAAGAAGAAACCCTCGATAAAATGAAACATGAGATTGAAATCAAGACCTCTGAAATTGAGAAACTCAAGGAAACTGCCGAACGAAAGTTGTATGAACTTTCTGACCTTACACCAGAAGAAGCCAGGGAGCTTGTGCTGAAAAGGGCGGAGGAAATTTATGAATACGAAATCGCTCAACGTTTCAAACAAATAAAAGAGCAGTACGAAGAAGAAGCGATGAAGCACGCTAAATGGGTAATAGTTAGCGCTGTACAGCGCTATGCCGCGGACATTACCGGTGATGTAACTGTTAGTACAGTGAGCTTACCATCGGATGAGATGAAAGGTCGAATTATTGGGAGAGAAGGTAGAAATATCAGAGCTTTTGAGAAGCTTACAGGAGCAGATTTGATTATCGATGATACACCTGAAATAGTCGTTGTCTCATGCTTCAACCCACTTCGTAGGGCCATAGCAAAATTAACTCTTGAAAGGCTTGTGGAAGATGGAAGAATTCATCCTGCAAGGATTGAAGAGATATATGAAAAAGCAAAGAAAACCATATATTCAGAAATAAAAGAAGCAGGCCAGGAGGCCTTAATGAAGGTGGGCATTCCATCGATGCATCCTGAACTTGTAAAGCTCCTTGGACGCCTTAAGTACAGAACCAGTTACGGTCAAAATGTTCTTGAGCATTCAATAGAAGTCGCTCAAATCGCTGCTTTAATGGCGGCAGAACTTGGTCTTAACGTTGATAAGGTCAAAAGAGGGGCATTACTTCATGACCTTGGTAAAGCCATTGATCATGAGCTTGAAGGTTCTCATGCCATAATTGGTGGTGAAATCGCCAAGCGGTATGGAGAAAAACCCGATGTGATAAATATGATACAGCATCACCATGGTGAAACCGAAGCGACTTCACCGGAAAGTGTTCTAATAGCTGCAGCAGATGCTATTTCTGCCGCTAGACCCGGCGCTCGACGAGAGTCACTCGATATGTATATCAAGCGTTTGGAAAGGCTTGAAGAAATTGCTATGCGTTTTAACCATATTGAAAAGGCCTATGCAATTCAGGCTGGAAGGGAACTGAGAGTAATTGTTGAGCCAGACAAAGTAGACGATATCCTTGCAGAGAAACTAGCTGCCGATATAGCCCGAAAAATAGAAGAAGAAATGGAGTACCCAGGTGTGGTAAAAGTCACTGTAATCAGGGAAAGAC
>QNAR01000080.1 GCA_003643975.1 Thermotogae bacterium
TGCGACCACCCGGTAATTCACCTTGAACATACCACCATCCAGCTTGGCACCGCTTTAAGGTATGGAGCAAAGGAAGATGATTTGTTGAAGATGGTCACCATAAACCCGGCAAAGATACTGGGTATTGATGACAGAGTTGGTTCGATAGAAGCCGGGAAAGATGCTGATCTCGTTATCTGGAGCGGACACCCCTTTGAGTTCAGATCGGTTGTTGAAAGGGTGTTCATTGAGGGCAAGGAAGTTTATAGCCTATAAAACTTCAAGATTACCGATAGAAGGGGAATCCAGTATTCCCCTTTTTCAAATGTTGAAATAAGATAAAAATGGTAGAATATAATTGATCGAAAATTCTATATCAATATCAATTGTGAGGGATTTTTCTGGATAGTGAAGTTATCAAGGCATATTTTGAAAGACAGTTGCTTGTTGAGGGAGTCGAACTGGAGTTTCAACAAAAGATTTCACAGCTCACCATTGGCTGCCCCTACAATGAAATAGACCGAGACATTGTAAAACTACTTTTCAGAACGGGTTTTACAAGTGTTTCTTCTTGTTTCGATTCAAGAGAAATACTGATTTTTAGAGAGATATTCCCCTTTATGACTGTGAAAGATGAGCCAAACATAGTCTTTGGTTCAACCGAAAAGGACTTAACTGTGGAGTTTGGCGAAACAATAAGAGTCTTTACTCCTGATCATCTGAATAGACTCTTTGCTCCCGTAGCGGCAGCCCTTATTTTTTTCAGCGTCATGAAGGGAAAAAGCAGTTCTGTTTCTATAAAAAACATACGACTACCGGTTTCACTAGAACATTTGCCTTCTAAAGCGAAAGTACTGGTTGTCGGCGCTGGAGGGCTTGGATCGCCGGCAATTGAGTTCCTTTTGAGAGAAGGACTGAAAAGTTTAGTTGTAATAGAGCCGGATGTGGTTAGCATTTCCAACATCCATCGCCAGACTTTTTATTCAAGCAA
Organism: Thermotogae bacterium; assembly: GCA_003643975.1. Lineage (GTDB taxonomy): Bacteria > Thermotogota > Thermotogae > Petrotogales > Kosmotogaceae > Kosmotoga_B. The sequence continues at coordinate 971 of QNAR01000080.1, forward strand.
AGACATTGGCGTGCCAAAGGCAGAAGTCCTCAAAAAGATACTGGGCAAAAGAGACAATCTAGATCTAAAAATATATCGGAAAGCTTTCGATCCTGATACCTTGAAAAATGAGCAACCTGATGTTGTTATAGCTTGTGTGGATAATTACAAAACGAGATATCAAATAAACGAAATCTGTTATAAAGAAGGCATTCCATTTGTAGATGCGGGAGTTGAAGGCCTTTCGGGATATGTGGTGCCTCATAGACCCATCGATGCTTGTTACAGATGTTTTGTTGGTGATGATCGAAAAGATAGGGATGTTTCAAAACCTATTCTTCCTTTTGTGAGTTATTTTGGTGGAATGCTTCAAGCAGCCTATGCTACGCACATTTTGAAGTATCCTGACGAACCTCTGAAAGCCCTTTGGTTTGACTTGAAAACATTGACCTTTATTGAATTTCAAGTTGATAAACGCTCGAACTGCCCTGTTTGTAGCAGTTCTGAATAGAGTGAGGTGGAAAAATGGAAGTGATCTATGGAGATAAAAAGTGGTCATTCAATACCGAACTAGTTGTGGAAGACCTGCTGAGAAAAATTGGACTTTGGAGAGACCCAGTGCTTGTTATGGCAGACGGTCGAATACTTGATAAAAAGGACAAAATTCACGAAAATGCTAAAGTTCTCATTGTAAACGCCGCCAATGGTGGTTAGATATGCATACTAAAGCATACCGATGCATAAAAAACTTCCGTGGGTATCTTTTTCTCCTATCAGATTTACTTGCCGCAGGAGCTTTTTGAAGTTTTTTGCAAAGGCTGTTAAAATTGTCGTGATAACCGAAAATTAGATGGAGGTGACATTGTGGCTAAGAAAAAAGTTATTATCATGGGTGCTGCTGGAAGAGATTTTCACAATTTCAACACTTATTTCAGAAACAATCCAAATTACGAGGTTGTTGCTTTTACAGCGACTCAGATTCCCGGAATCGATGACAAAAAATACCCAGCTGAACTCGCTGGAGAATTTTATCCCAATGGGATACCGATTTATTCAGAAGAAAGACTCCCTGAGCTCATAAAAGAACATGGTGTGGATCATGTTGTTTTAGCTTATAGCGATCTTCCTCACCAATACGTTATGGAAAGAGCAGAAACCGTTCTTGCTGCTGGCGCTGATTTTATGCTCCTTGGTCCAAAAGAAACCATGGTCAAATCATCTAAACCCATCATCTCTGTTTGTGCAATAAGAACAGGTTGTGGAAAGAGCCAGACTACAAGGAGAGTACTTGACATTTTGAGAGCGAAGGGCAAAAAGGTCGTTTCCATAAGACACCCTATGCCCTATGGTGACCTCGTAAAGCAGAAAGTCCAGAGATTTGCAGATTATTCCGATCTCGACAAGCATGAATGCACCATTGAAGAACGTGAAGAATACGAGCCCCACATTGATAGAGGATCGATCATTTACGCAGGTGTAGATTACGAAGCCATTCTGCGAGAAGCCGAAAAAGAGGACGTCGATGTTATCCTCTGGGATGGTGGAAACAACGACTTTTCCTTCTACAAGTCGGATCTCTACATTACTGTTGTTGACCCTCACAGACCTGGCCACGAAGTTAATTATTATCCTGGAATGGCTAATTTACTTATGGCTGATGTTATTGTCATTAACAAAGAAGAAACCGCAACCCCAGAAGGTATCGAAACTGTAAGGCAGAACATCGCAAAGTACAATCCAGATGCGGTTGTTGTTGACGCTGCCTCACCTCTTACCGTGGAAGATAGCGTGGCAATAAAGGGCAAAAAAGTGCTCGTAGTGGAAGACGGTCCAACGCTGACCCATGGTGGGATGAGCTATGGGGCTGGCTGGGTTGCCGCCAAGAAATATGGCGCTGCTGAGATCATCGATCCCAGGCCTTACGCAGTAGGTTCTATTGTTGATACTTATGAAAAATACAATCACCTTGACCAGATCCTACCGGCTATGGGATATGGTGAAAAGCAGATGAAGGAGCTCGAAGAAACTATAAACAACTCTGATGCCGAACTCGTGATAATCGGGACGCCCATCGACTTGAGAAGAGTAATAAAAATAAACAAACCTGCTGTCAGAGTGGGTTACGAACTTCAGGAAATAGGAGAACCTACGCTTGAGCAAATTATAGATAACTTCCTGAAGAAAAACAACATCTAAGTTGGATTTAACGCGACCGGGAGAATCCCTCCCGGTCTTTTTTCAAGGTGGCTAAGAGGAGGGGAAAAAATGATATCTGAAAAAATCTTACAGGCAATGCTTGTAGAGCTGATCAGGCGGGGGGCTGATTTTGCTGATATATTCATTGAAGAAAGAATTTCCAACAATATTTCCATGACTGCTGGAAAAGTTGAAACTGCCCTATCAGGCAGGTCTTTTGGTGTAGGTGTGAGAGCTACAAAAGGAGCACAAAGCATATACGCTTACACAAATGAAATAGCCGAAAACGCTCTTATGGCCGTTGCACAGGGAATTGGAGATGTATTGGCTTCTAATAGGAAAAATGATATAACACTTAATTTTGAAGAGAAAAAAATACCAAATCGTCATTTGTTTATACTTGATCCAGCTTCAGTAAGCAAAAGCGAGCGGGTAAAGATAATGAAAACTGCAACAGAAGGAGCGAAAAGCGTTTCAAAACTCATTTCCCAGGTATCAGTTGATTTTTGGGACTACGATCAGAAAATCTGGATATACAATTCAGAAGGCTTAAAGACTTCTGATAGAAGACTGCGAACAAGATTGATGATTTCAGCCGTGGCAACTAAAGAAGGAGAAAAGGAAACAGGATTTTTTGGCCCTGGAGCTGCTATGGGATTTGAGTTTTACAACACCTTTGATGTTTATGAAGCCGGGCAAAAAGCTGGCCGCATAGCTGCCAGGATGATAAATGCAGAATATGCACCTGCTGGCAAAATGCCGGTCATCATTTCGAACGAATTTGGCGGAGTGATTTTCCACGAAGCCTGTGGACATGCCCTCGAAGCCACCTCAGTTGCCAAAGGGGCTTCTGTCTTTGCCGGGAAGCTTGGCGAAAAAGTTGCAGCTGATTGTGTGTCTGCCGTCGATGATGCGACAATTCCTAATGCCTGGGGTTCTGCAAACATCGATGATGAAGGCACTCCTACACGCAGAAACGTGCTCATCGAAAACGGTATTCTGAAAAGCTATTTGATAGATAAATTCAACGGGAGGAAAATGGGCATGGAAAGTACTGGAAGTGCTCGACGACAGGACTATCGTTATGCCCCAACATCAAGAATGAGTAACACTTTCATCCTTCCCGGTGAATACTATCCTGAAGAAATCATAGCAAATACCGAATACGGACTTTACGCGAAATCCATGGGGGGAGGATCGGTCATTCCCGGAACAGGCGAATTCAATTTCTCAGTTCGAGAGGGCTATCTTATTGAAAAGGGAAAAATCACCAAACCTGTTCGTGGAGCCACCTTGATTGGAAAAGGTTCAGAGGTCCTCTGGAAAATAGATATGGTAGGTAATGACCTTGCAAGGGCGCAGGGGATGTGTGGTTCAGCTTCGGGAAGTATCCCCGCAGACGTGGGTCAGCCTACGATAAGGGTCTCAGAATTGATTGTTGGGGGGCGAAACAAATGAGAGTTGAAGAGTTCAAGAAAAAGGTTTTTGAATCCGCCATCAAAAAGGGATTGAATGATTTCGAACTTTACTTAAAAATTCAGCATGAGTTCAATGTAAGTGCTCAAAAGGGAGCGCTTGAAAACTACAAAGACGCCACCCTCATTGGTGCAAGTTTCAAAGTGATTGAAAATGGTAAAGTCGGAAGCTCCTTTACAGAGGCTTTTTCAGATGAATCAGCTCAGCAGCTTGTGAAAGAAGCCGTGGAAAATTTGAAAATCATTGAGTCAGAATACGAAGATTTACTTTACAATGGGACGGGAAGTTATAACAGAAAAGACTTCTATCGAGGTGAATTCAACAAACTGCCGAAATCCGAAGCCGTCAAAAAGATTATCGAGCTTGAAGAAGGTTTGAAAAAACACAATGAGCATATCACAATGGTACCCTATAACAGCCTTGGATTTCTCGTTGAAGAAATATACATTGCAAATTCAAAAGGTTTGGACCTTTACTCTAAAAACGATGGTGGGCATGTTTTTGCGATGGGTTTGGCGAGCGGCGGTGAAACCCCAAAAAGTTCCTTTAATGCTCTTGTGGGTAAAGGGATAAAGGATTTAGATATTGAAATCCTTTCTGACCGAATAGTTTCGGATCTCAAATTATTGTTGAATTCCTCGCCCATCAAAAGCGGAAAATACAACGTGATCTTTAGGAATAGCGAGTTTGCGAGTTTTTTAAGTGTTTTTTCGGGGATGTTTTCCGCGGAAAATGTGCAAAAGGGCCTATCCTTGCTCAAAGGTAGGATTGAAGATAAAATCGCCTCAGACTGCTTTACCCTCATAGACGATCCTTTCTATGAGGGGAGTCCGATAAATAGGTATTTTGATGACCAGGGTGTGCCCACGAAAAAGAAACATCTGGTTGAAAATGGTGTTTTGAAAACCTATCTTTACGATCTTAAAACAGCAAAAAAAGACAATGTTGAATCTACTGGAAATGCCGTAAAAATCTGGGGATACAAAGCCCCTACTGATATTTCTTTCATCAACCTCATTGTGAAACCCGGCGAAGAGAGTTTTGAGGAACTTCTTGCGAAATTAGGAGAAGGACTGGTGATCACCGGGCTTGACGGATTGCACTCCGGTGCAAACCCTGTATCTGGTAACTTCTCCCTTGGAGCAAGGGGCTTCATAGTCGAAAGCGGGAAAATAGTTGGAGGGGTTGACGGGATAACTGTCTCTGGAAACATATTCAAAGTGTTTGAAAACCTCAGAGTGTGTGGTAATGATGTAGCTTATGGCATGCCATTGATGGGTGGCGATTCGTCAGCTGTTTTTTCACCATCAGTCATTGTTGATGGAATTGATGTAGCCGGAGTTTAAAAGCATCTTTGAAACTTTCTCTAAAGAACTGTCAATAATTCTTGCAGTGGCTCCCCAGACTATCAGTCCGGGGAGTCTATATTTTATGGTTTCTTTCCCTGAGGGGAGCGCAATTAGCTCCTTTTCCACCTTGTAAAACATGGAAAGCTTCACAAAGAGAATCTCTTCGACTTCATCTCTGTTTAATTTGAAAATCCTATCAGAAAGCAAAGCAGCATAGGGATGAACTTCTATTTTAGACATAAGTGTCTCAATGATTTCCAATTTGTGCAAGAAAATTACACTGCTTGGCTTTGCGCCTATCTCCTCTTCCATTTCTCTGAAAGCTGTATCAATTAGCGTTTCTCTCCCATTCCAGATACCCCCGGGAAAACTGATCTGACCCGGATGGTTATTTAGCTTTCTGGAGCGTCGGGTGAGTATTAGATAGGGTTCACCTTCAATAATAACAATCGGAACAACAACGGCGGCTTTTTTCAAAATCTTACCCTCCATTTTAATGCTAATGAAAAGTCTAACACGTAATGGACAGATATAATAATCATCGCTGTTAAACTAATCAGAAAGGTGATTGAAGTGAAAGAAGTGAGTTTTAATGAACTTCAAAGTGAGATTGAAAAAGAGTTGGTGCTCGTGGAATTTTCAACCCCTACCTGTGGTGTCTGCACCACGGTTAAAAGAAAACTCGAGGCCATTGAAGAAAATTATCCACAGTGGAAATTCTTGTACATTGATATAAACAAAAATCCAGAAGCCTCAGGCGCTTTTACTGTGTTCACCGCTCCAACAATAATCATCTTTCACGATGGAAAGGAACTCAACCGTTGGGCGAGGAACTTCGGAATGAACCAGATTACCGATTATATGGGTAGAATAATGGAAATGCTTAGAACCAGGGTCTAGGGTATCAAAGAACGGGTTTGGGTTTAGCAAAAACCAGACCCCAGACCCGTGTTGCTAAAACGCGCTATGAATTGCTAACGCAATTGCTCTGAACTCCTGCGGAGTTGCCCTGAACCGCTAGCGCAGTTGACTATAAGACAGGGTTTGATGTTTTCTCGTTACTCGCCACTCGGTATTTGATATTCTCGTAACTCGAATTCTCGGATCTCGGACTCTCGTCACTTCGGTCTTTCTCGGATCTCGCAACTCGTTACTCGCCACTCGATTTCTCTATTCTCGTACTCTCGGTCCTCGCATTCTCGTTAATTATCTTTTTATTTTCGTTACTCGTAACTCGAATCTCGAAACTCGGCTCTCGATTCTCTTCACTCGGCTATCTTCCCCACAGGGGCAAGATAGATGGTGAATTCTTCTTCGCCATCAACGCCGAGAAACTCGTCCATTTTTTTCTGGCTGTAAGCCGCTATGGCACA
>QNAR01000081.1 GCA_003643975.1 Thermotogae bacterium
ACCGTGTCTTCTCCGTTCTCAATTCTTGGGTTAAAGCTCGTATCATAAGTTCCAACACGCACGGGCATTTTCAATGATTCTATACCAGTATCACTCAATCCTCTGAGCTTCGCTCCACCACCGGTAAAAACAATCCCGCCGGGTATTCCCTCTTCAAGAAACTGATTATTTTCGCTTAGGAATAGCTGAACCTCTCTTCTGATTTTATTCAGCAATTCCTTGACTCTGGCATAAATAATCGTTGAGAGCTTTTTCACGGTCACTCTCTTTCTTGTGCGTTCATCGAGCCCAAAATACTCGACGATGCTTTCGGATGAGGGGGGGTGCATACTCGCATAGCCATTCGTAACAAGAAGCCTTTCCGCTTCATCCATTGAGGTGCCAAGCACCATGGCAATATCCCTTACAATATGCCGCACACCAACGGGGATTCTGCAGATATGCATGGGGAGGTTTTCTTTATAGATGACCATCTCAGAAAAAGCGTGCCCCAGGGTCACACAGGCTACTCCATGCTGCTTTTCGGTATCCGTAAGGACCGCTTCAGCGCCCGAAATAAGTGAAGGCAGCAACAGGAATTCGTCTGAGCCAAGAAGTTCTTCGAAAAGGCGCCTGAAAATCTCAGTTGTCCCGCCTTCGCTGGAAACGAAGACCATCTCGAGATTGAGCTTCTTCGCAGACATGTCAACGGGATTGAATACCACCTTGTCATCATCAATGATGTATTTGCGAACATATCGTTTGTGGATGTTTAAATTTCCTTGAAGCTTCTTCTGAACGATATCAGCCATAATATCATCTATCGTGTTCTGAGTTACTACGATGGGCTTTTCTTCTGAAAGAATTTCTTCAATACTTTCGGAGAAAACGGAATAAGCACCATCCGTGAAGCTGATGCGAAATTCCGCTTCAATTTCCCTTTTCATCTGCCCTGTCAGGTCGTCAATGAGTTTCTGAATCGACTGTTTTAGAGCCACTGCATCTTTCACGTCTCCCTTGTCAAGCCCAACTGATTTTACACTTCCGTAGGCTTCAAGAAGGATTTGCCCTGATTGTTCAATACTGACTACAACGCCTTTAATGGTATTAGTCCCGACATCAATTGAAACTATATAATCTCTCCCCCGCGGCATGTTGTTCACCTCACCCTCATCAGTTTACCATCACTGAAAAGTAAATATTCACTGGTATCTTCTGCCTTGATTATTTCTTCGATAACCTCTTTCCGCTTTTCGAGCAAGACATTCCAATCAAAAACCTTAAGAACGATTCCACGTCGGAAGAAAAGCGTCCCGCTTTTATAATCCACACCAGAGAGTCTCTTCAAAAACATGGCATTTCCATAGATGGTATCAACTACCTTAAAAAAGGATTCGTCGTTCTTTTCCAGAGTATAGCCAGATTCTCCTTTAACGAATCCAAGTCCACTTATAACCGGGAAATATTCCACCTCAGCTTGAGTTGCAAAATCTATTATCTGATTTCTACCCATCCAGTAATATCTACCATCCAGATAGACAACATATTTTGCGTCATCGAGCAAGTACCTTCCTTCACCTATTTTTTCAACCCCCGGTGGAATAATTATATCAATTCTCCACTTCCTTCTGAAAGCATACGGAAAATTAATCCTGCGTACCTCGTTATCGTCTAATGTATACAACCTGGTTTCCATCTTATGCGGCTCCGTGAAAACCACTTCGACAACCATTTTTGCAAGTGATGCAATCCATATCACTCCAATGCAAAAAAGGACAGCGAAGACTCTCCGCCTTAGCATAACACATCAGATGTCGAGATTGTCAACCAACAGGGCGTGGCGCTTAATGAAATCACGCCTTCCTTCTACTTCGCTTCCCATCAATATACTGAATACCCTATCGGCCTCTTCGGCATCTTCCATTTCTATCCTAATCAATTTTCTCTTTTCAGGATCCATAGTTGTTTCCCAAAGCTGATCTGGGTTCATTTCACCGAGCCCTTTATATCTCTGAATGTTGAACTTTCTGCCAGGATTTTCCTTTGTAAAAGCCTCTAATTCCTCATCCGAGAAGAAATAGTATTTCTTTTTGTTCAAATCTATCTTGTATAGCGGTGCTTGAGCTATATAAACCCTACCGTTTGATATCAGCGGGGTCATATAACGGTACAGAAGCGTTAAAATGAGTGTCCTGATATGTGCACCGTCAACATCCGCATCTGTCATGATGATAATCTTCCCATATCGCAGCTTTTCCAGGTTCAAATCATCTCCGATTCCAGTTCCCACTGCAACGATTATGTTGTTTATCTGTTCGTTTTTCAACAATTTCTCAAAGCTGGCTTTTTCCACATTCAGAATTTTCCCCCTCAAAGGCAGTATCGCCTGAAATTCCCTGTCTCTTGCCTGTTTTGCCGAGCCTCCAGCTGAATCGCCTTCAACTATGAATAGTTCGGTGTTGTCAAGATCCTGGGAGATACAGTCTGCCAGTTTACCGGGAAGTGTCGTATTTTCAAGGGCGTTCTTCCGCCTTACCATCTCACGGGCTTTTTTCGCAGCCAATCTCGCTCTGGCAGCATCAACTGCCTTAGAGATGATGGCTTTCACTTCTTTCTGATTGTACTCGAAAACCTCAGACAGTTTGTCCCTGAGCACTTTGATAACAGCTTCATAGGCTTCTTCATTTCCAAGCTTTGCTTTGGTCTGGCCTTCAAATTGAGGTTCCCGGATAAAAATGCTCAAGACAGCAGTTAGACCTTCTCTGACATCTTCGCCCTGAAGATTAGGGTCCTTTTCCTTTAGTATGTTGAACTTTTTGGCATAGTCGTTAACGAGTTTGGTCATAATCGTTTTAAAGCCTGTGAGATGAGTCCCACCTTCCACAGTCTTTATGTTGTTGACAAAGGTTAATATGTGTTCCTCAAAAGATGTGGTGTACTGCAAAGCGAGCTGTACTTTTATATCGTTATATTCCCCTTCAACATAGTAAGGCTGCTTGTTGACTGCTGTTTTCTTCTTGTTCATGAATCTCACAAACTCTGATATGCCACCTTCATAATGAAACACACGCTTTTCGGAAATTCTCTTATCCTCAAAGATTATCCTCACTCTTGGATTCAAAAAGGCGAGTTCCCTCAGTCGGGATTCAAGAATGTCAAAATCGAAGTCAGTGGTTGTGAAAACAAGCCTATCAGGTTTGAACCATGTTTCGGTTCCTTTTTTATCGGTTCTTCCAATTATTTCCACAGGTGTAACGGCTATTCCCCTCTCATAACGCTGTCGATAAATCTCGCCTTCTCTATGCACCTTCACTTCAAGCCATTCTGAAAGCGCATTCACAACGGAAACACCGACACCATGCAAACCTCCGCTTATTTTATAGCTATCCTTTGAAAACTTACCCCCGGCGTGAAGTGTTGTCATCACCACTTCAAGCGCGCTGGTACCAGTATCCGGATGAACGTCCACTGGAATGCCTCTTCCGTTGTCGCACACCCTCACAGTACCGTCTTCAAAGATAGTAACCTCTATTTGATCACAAAAGCCTGCTACGACTTCATCAATACTGTTATCAACGACTTCATATACCAGATGATGGAGTCCTGCTTTTCCGGTTGAACCGATATACATACCGGGCCTTTTCCTTACAGGATCCAACCCCTTGAGTATTTTTATACTCTCAGCATTATAACCTTTTTCGGGCATTCGTACACCTCCAACTATTTCTTTGGTATGAATTTTATGCGGTTGATTAGCTTCAAACCAAGATGTTTGTTCAGCTTGCTCATTATTGCGGTTTTCTTTATCGAAAGCTCATGGATCCAGACGCCGTCATCAGCGCCAACAATGAGCGTTCCATCAGAATAATCAACTATTCTGGAATGTTGCGAAACAATGGGTCCCACAATATCAACCCAATCGTTCTTAAGCCTTAGGATCTTTATTTTTCTTAGAAGAGGATTGGTTCTTGAAAGCTCATCAAAGACATCGGATAAAAGCCTGTAATTCTTCTTCAAAGTTTTATCCCCTTCCAGTTATCCTCCCGGGTCATTACATATCCTTCGAAGTTATCCATCAAAATTCTGGTATAACCATCTGGAAACTCTTCAATCAACACTTTGTTTTCCAATCGTCTCACGGGAACAATACCAGCGCTCGTATGTGTCAAAAATAATTCATCCGCCACAAAGAGTTCCCATGCCATGACGCTTCTGACCTCCACTTTCATTTCAAGAGCACGTGCCAAATTCAGGACATTCTCACGTGTTATTCCTGGCAAAATTCCCGAAGCCTCGTGAGGAGTGATCAAAGTTTCCTCTTTTACCAGAAAAACATTTGTGAAAGAGCCTTCGCAAACCTCTCCCTTTTCATTTAGAAGAAGAAGGTCGTAATATTCGCCCAGCTTGGTTCTGGTGAGAAAGCTCCAGGGAGCGCCTATCAATTTTATTTTCCCCGGGATTATGTATTCCGATGGCCTGTGAAAGGGGGATATTCCCACCTTCACTCCCAACTCGTAGATGTCTTTTGACATCACCGGAAGTTCTTCATAAAGAAGCAATAGGTTCTGCCCGGCAAGTACAAGCCTTATTCTCAGCTCGTTATTAGTTTTGTTCTTTTCTATTCCTTCCATAACAAGTGAAACCAGCATGTCAAAATCAGGGACAGCCTTTTCAACTCCCATATACTCTGCAGAATGCAGAAGTCTGTCATAATGCTTATTTAAGGCAAATGGGAGTCTGTTATACGTTCTAACAACTTCATAAAGAAAAAGGCCTTTTATGAACCATTCGGATTTGACGTTGACCGAGGAATCCTCGTCAGGTAACCATCGATCTACAATGAAATTCTGCACTGGAAAAAGCCCCCGTTTCAGAATTTTCCAACGTTTTTACTCTAACAAAGTCCTTTGGTAAACAGCCAGGTATTTTGTGCTGGATAAAATATTCATCGTAACCGAAACTATATTCTCCATCGCATCTCTCAATGAGGACTTCGCTTTCTTTGCCAAGCTGTTTCTTGAGATAATCCCTCGAACTTTTTTCAGCTACCTTTTTCAAGATTAAAGCGCGTTCCTTCTTGATATGCCCGGGTATTTGGTGCGTCATGTGTGCCGCTTCAGTGCCGGGTCTGGGAGAAAACCTGAATATATGAATCTTTAAAAACTCGAGTTCACGAATGAATTCCAGGGTTTCTTTGAAATCTTCCTCTGTTTCACCGGGAAATCCCACAATAACATCTGTGGTAAAAGAAAACAACGGGTTGATTTTTCGAAAAGCGTTGACAATTGATTTGTACTCACTTCTTGTATAGCCTCTTCTCATCAATTTTAACACTCTGTCCGAACCGCTTTGAAGCGATAAATGAACATGTTGCGCGATTTTCTCGGAGTTTTCAGCTATCAGCTGAATCAGCTCCGGACTGATCAACCTGGGATCAAGAGAACTGAGCCTTATACGCCAGCTGCCATCCTCTGAAAGCAGCCTCTTTAACAGCTTTACCAGCGTTGAATCGCTATCGTAGCCGTAATAACCGATATTAATACCCGTCAACACAATCTCTTTGAAACCGGCTTTTAAAAGGCCAAGAAACTCATCAGCCACGAGCTCTAAAGGTTTGCTTTCGATCTTTGAGCCCCGGGCAAGCCTTATACGGCAATAGGCACATCTATTCAAACAACCATCTTCTATCCCAATGTATGCCCTTGTTCTCCCTTCAGGGCTGGTATGTACGCTGAAAAATGTATTATCCGATGCTCCTGCTTTCGCTGGTTCGCTTTTACCCGAGAACCGCAAGATTTCCTCTTTTATGTTTCTTTTTTGCTTTACGCCCAAAACAAGATCAAAACCCAACTCTTTCAATTCATTCGGACTTGTCTCAGAATAACATCCCACTACCGTAAAAATGCTCTCTGGAGATCTCCTTTTCAATCTGCGATAAAGCTGTCTGAGCTTCCGCTCCGCCTCAGCGGTAACCGTACAGGAATTTATGATGTATATATCCGCATTATCGTCATCGAAAGCAACCAAAAATGCATCGCTAAGCTTTTCTGCCATACCCTGTGACTCATACTGATTCAATTTGCAGCCAAGAGTGAAAATGGATACTTTTTTCATCTGCTGTTGATCTTTCCTTCCAGCGCTACGTGAATTAGGTTTATCCTCGTGAAGATACCGACGAGCTGATGCTCATCATCCACCACGGGAATTGCTTTGAGTCTTTTTTTGATTAACAGATCGGCGGCGTGTATCGCCGTATCCTCTGGGTGAACTACTATGGGAGGGGTTACCATAAATTTTGAAACTGGCTCATCCTTTATTTCACCAATTTTCCTCACAAATTGATGTGTATCGGGTATAAAAGATGCGCTTTGCAACAGCGAAAAGTAACTTGGAAGAGCGTTATTAATTATATCACTTTCGCTGATAAAGCCAACTACTCTGAAATGTTCATCAACAACAGGAAATCCTGATCTATTCTTTCTTATGCAGGAAACGATAAACTCTTCCACGGTTTCGTTTTCAAAAATGGCGGATACATCCTTTATCATTGCATTTTTGACTTTCATTGAATCACCTCAATCTGCTCAGTTCGAAAGACTCGGTGCACATTTCAACGTCTTCGATTGAAATAAACTCTTTTCCAATGAATTTCGTTTCGGCTATGGCAGCTGCCATTCCCCACTTTGCGGCTTCAAGAAGATCCTTTCTGTTTTTCAGAAGCCTATACACAACACCAGCAACAAAACTATCGCCAGTTCCAAGAAGATGCGACCGCTCGATATGTTCCTTTGCTTTTAGCAACCAAACTCCTTCAGATGTAGCAACGACATCACCTTCGATTTCATAGGAAAGAATCGCCATTTTACTTCCCATTTTAACGGTCTCTTCTGCCGCTTTTACATAGTCCTCTAAGCTTTTCAGCGTTTCGCCCATATACTCCTTTTTACTTCTGAGATCAGGCTTTACAACGGTTAACAGGCCATTCTTTACAGCCAGTTCAAAGTGATCTCCGGTAGATTCAGAAATAACCATCTTCCCGGAATCCTTTGCCTTTTTTACGAGCTCCATGCAATAATCCGCTGGCACTCCGGGAGGAATGCTTCCAGAAAACACCATGCATTCCGCCCTTTTGAGCGAGATATCGAATCTTCTCATGAATTGTTTCAGTGATTTTTCGTCTATATTTGGGCCAAGAGAATTTATTTCCGTTATCGTGTCATTGGAAGGGTCGATTATCGCCA
>QNAR01000082.1 GCA_003643975.1 Thermotogae bacterium
ATGCCACCTGGCGTGTCGGCGACCGGATGTGGACCTTTGCCAATGGAGCCACCTTAAAGCTGCGGTTCATTGACCGGGACGAAGATGTCCAGAAATATCATGGCCATAGTTATTCAACAGTCTACTTTGATGAGCTTGGAAACTGGGCCACAGACTTCTCTTACCTCTTTATGTTCTCTTCCCTCAGATCAGCCCGTGGCGTTCCTTTATATATGAGGAGTACCGGAAACCCTGGAGGACCCGGGGCAGCGTGGATTAAACGCCGCTTCATCACGGACAAGACGCATGACTTAATCTATGAGGAAGAAGGACACAGTTCCCAATTCATCCAGTCCAGACTTGAAGACAATCCGTTGCTCATGGCCGACGGGAAGTATGAACAAAACCTGAAGCAGCTGCCTGACCATCTCTACCAGGCGTTCAGATGGGGCGACTGGAACGTCTTCGCCGGACAGGTCTTCAGTGAATTCCACCCGGATACCCATGTGATAGAGCCCTTCCCCCTGGATTCATCCTGGTATAAGTTTGCTTCAATGGACTGGGGATACGCGAAACCATACTCGATTGGGTTTTGGGCCCTGGGGCAAGAAGGCCGGCTGATTCGTTTTACCGAGTTTTACGGTTCGTCTGATGGTGGAAACGAAGGGACCCGGGAATCAATCAGAGAGGTCTTCCAGAAAGTATCCGAAGCCGCTGCATTTGTGGGGATTGAAGATATGGTGGCCGACCCGGCCTGTTGGGCCAAGATGGGATTCAGCGAGGAATCAGTGGAGAGCGTGTTCAGTGAGTTCTTCACCATGTTCAAAGGCGTGAATGACCGGGTGAATGGAGCCAATGCTGTTCACAACTTCTTCAAAACCAAACTCTCTGACGGTGGCCCGATGCTCTGCGTGTTCCCGAACTGTAAAGATTTCATCCGAACCATCCCGGCATTGACGGCTGCGAAAACGAACCCAGAAGATGTCGACACCAGAATTGAAGACCATTGCTTTGACCTAAAAACAAAGGTGCAAACTAAATCCGGAGAGAAGACTTTTCGGAAACTGCTGGGGACCGAAGGGTTTATCATGACCCTGGACGGATGGATGCCCTATGATAACTGCAGGATAACCCGGGAGGCTGAATGTATCGAGCTGACCTTCGGAAATGGCTTCAAGGTGACATGCACCCATGACCATAAGTTTATGCTTTGGGATGGAAGCTGGTGTAACGCAGAGGACTTGGTTGGGAAGATATGTTATGATAACCAATGGAATACAAAAGTAGAAAGTTTCAGCGGTATAAGAAGGTCTGGGAAGAGGCTCACGGGCCGGTTCCTCAAGGGCAGCACCTTCATCACAAAGACCTTAACCCAGGCAATGACTCACTTGAGAACCTTCAGCTCCTCTCACCGAAAGAGCATGCCCAACTCCACCAGCGGCTCAACCCAAAAACAGCCATGCCTAAAGAGTGTCTTGACGAAGCAAGAACCTGGCACCAAAGTGAAGAAGGGATCAGCTGGCATCGTAAGCACTATCATGATTTCTGTAAGGAATCTCTTCACCAGCGAATCGAAAAGGTCTGTGAGGTATGTGGAGAATCCTTCCAAGGGCTCTGGCAATCGAAATACTGTTCCAATAAATGTAAGGCAAGAGCGAGAAGAGCCAGCGGAATTGATGATGTCAAAAGGATATGTGTCTCCTGCGGGGAATTTTTTACCGTTGATAAGTATAGAACTACCCGTACATGCTCCCGTAAATGTGCCGGCGCTGCAAGTTCAATCACTAAGAGAAGTAAGCCCTAGACAAGTCGCCTGTATCAACGTACCATATCTCCACAGCTTCTCGCTAAATCGTTATATTGTAAGTAATTGTTATGACGATCTTCGCTACGGGGTAATGTACGTAAAAGCAGAAGCCAGTTATAAATCAAGTGGATGGGGCAATGCCCCACAAGAAGAAAGCCTGCTTCGTAGGCGTATAGGAGGATACAATGGCCGATAATCCATTCCAAGGAAACAACAACGTCGAAGGTGATGATACCTACCGCCGGGCGAAACGTGTATTTGATGAGACAATGACCGAGCGGCACCGTTGGGAGGAACTTTGGCGTGAATGTAGCGAACTGGTGCAACCAGAATACATGGATATCGACGACAACTGGGACCCTATGCAACTCATTGGTGATAATGTCTTTGATGGCTCCCCCCGTGTGGCTGCTCAAATTGCCTCAAGCGGATTATTTGGTTACTCTACCAATCCAGCTGATGAATGGGTCAGTGTCGGAATCAATAATCCTAAGTTAAAAGGCCGTCGAGTCGTCCGGGATTGGATTGCTGATACCAACCGGCTGCTTATGCAGACCTTTGAGAAATACGATATCTATAAACAGCTGGTCCCGGCCTTTCAATCCATCGTGCCTATCGGGACTGCTTCCATCACAGTAGAAGAAGACGTGATTGAAAATGGAATTCGGTACCGGTTCTGGCACCCAGGCGATTATGCGCTGGGAACTGACGGGTATAATAGGATTAACCAATTTGTCACGAAGAAAGAGTATCAAAATCACAAACTCCTTGATATCTACACACCAGAAGAGCTTGGACCGGAACTTGTCAGGGAAGCGATGGAGAACCCCTTCACCAAAACTGAGGTTAACTATGTTGTGATGCAAAATAGTCTCTACTCTCCGGGGAATCCTTTTGCCAAGTACTTTAAGTTTTCCGGATATCATTTACTTACCCGTGACCAGCGAGTCATCAGGACTGATGGGTTCCAGGCTTTCCCGGCAGCTGTTTGGAGATGGACAGAGCAGGGGCGTTTGACCTATGGCCTGGGTATGGCGGCAAAAGCCTTGCCGGATATCTATATCCTGAATCAATCAGCCCGTTCCAGAATTGAAGCTGAACAGAAAGCGGCTGACCCGGCTATGAATATTCCCCGGGAACTCCGGGACGATTATCACCTGGGCCCTGGCGGACGAAACTTCTACCGATCCCCTGACCGGCAGATTTACCCGGTATCGGCTCGGTATGATTATCCGGCTGCCATTGATTCGGTGAACCGGTATACCGAGATTGTTAACAAGCACATGCTCACAGACTTCTTTGTCGCCCTTGTCTCCAGCACGACCCGGAGAACGACGACAGAAGTTGCGGAACTGATGC
The DNA here is from genome assembly GCA_003643975.1 of Thermotogae bacterium. Lineage (GTDB taxonomy): Bacteria > Thermotogota > Thermotogae > Petrotogales > Kosmotogaceae > Kosmotoga_B. The sequence continues at coordinate 3,146 of QNAR01000082.1, forward strand.
AGGAGAAAGCGGCAATGCTTGGACCAGTGGTATCCTTTATGAATAGAGACTTCCTTGACCCCATTGTCCAACAGACCCTTCGTATTCTCGGGAAGCAGGGAAAACTCCCAGATCCTCCACGGGAGCTCCTGGAAGAAGAGGTTCAACTTTCATTTCTCGGGCCACTTGCTGTCGCGCAGAAGTATGCCCAGATGCAGAAACGCATCATGAGCCCCATCAATACAGCCCTGACCTATGCCCAGCTCGATCCATCGGTCCTTGATAACTTTGACTTTGACAAAACCACCCGGCTCCTTGGAGAAAGTTTTATGATACCTTATGGAATACTCAGAGAAGAGACTGAAGTTGCAGCTATTAGACAACAAAGAGCTGCTGCGGCTCAGGCCGCTCAGGCCCAGGAACAGGCGCAAGAAGAGCAGAAAGACTTGATGCAGCACGGAAGTAAAGCGATTGAGCCAAACTCAATGCTGGACCAGGCACAACAGGCGGCCGCTGGTGGTTGAGCGTAAAACTATTAATGAGGCCAACCGAGAGGAGAATATTGGGTTGGAGATGTATGTCCCTGGAACGGATATTACATTGGATGACCGATTGGTATTGCAAAGGACATTCCTTTACACTGAAGATGGTAAACAGGCTTTAAAGTGGCTTCTATTCAATCTTGGCCTCTATAGAGAGGTCGCATGTGAGGGAGATAGTGCAAAACATGGCTTTGCTTTAAAGATTATGAATGTCCTTGGTCTCCTTGACGGGGACAATACTGAAGCCATGATTGATAGTTTAGGTGAAATTGTCCGGAAGGATGCGTTGCATCCGGGACGAAGATATAGTATGAAGGAAGGTATAGAGAATGTCAGACCCCATGAATCCTAACGGCCCCGCGCCTGAAGGTGGGACACCGCAAGGCCCAGCACCCAGCGGACGTAGTGGTAATTGGACGGATAGTGTGTCCAAAGATTTGGTTGAACAGTACGGCGAACAACTGGGGCGATTTGATAGCTACCGGGGATTCGTCGAAGGTTCCATCGGAGCTATGAATGAACTATCTGAATACAAAACCAAGTTTGACGGTCGCACCATGGCACCATCCAAAGAAGACTCCGGGGAAACCTGGAATAGCTTTTGGGGAAAACTTGGAAAACCGGCAGAGGCATCAGGCTACGGGATAGAAGAAGACTCACTCTCAGGAATCTATCACAAAGCAAACCTCACAGCCGATCAGGCTAAAGTGCTCAGCGACGGCCTTGTAAGTTTTAATGAGACTGCAGAGAAAGAGTACCAGGACACGCGTAAGGGCAATTACGATAAGGCGATCACGACACTTCGAGAGAAGCATGGTGAAAAGCTGGACGAAAAGCTCCGAAGCGCAAATCAGGCTTTGACCAACCTTGGGGGAGACAGTCTTGTCGCTCTCATAAAAGACAAAGGGCTTGATAACGATCCTGATATGATAGGATTTTTCATGGGGTTGGGAGACCTCATGCAGGAAGGTAGTATCCCCGCAGGCCAGAATGCCCCCGGTGGCAAGAATGGATTTGCAGGGTCCTACGATTCAATGAAAGGATTAGACTAATGGCATGGGATCCAATGAACATTCTTCAACTCGCCAAACGAATGGATGGTGAGGGAAGTATGCTATACAAGATTGCAGAAGTTGTAGCTAAACACGATGAAGCTATGAACGATGCAGTCTGGGTAGAATCAAACAGGACCGCATCTCACGTAACGTCAGTTCGTGAAACGCAGCCCTCGGGAACTCTCCGTCAGATCAATAAAGGTGTTACACCTACTCTGTCCCAGGTTGGACAGGAAGTTGACTACGTTGGGTTCATCGAAGATATGTCCATGGTGGACGACAGACTGATTAGGCTTGCCCCAAAAGGCCAGAAACAGACTGTTCGTTCTGACGAGGACATCGCACATCTCAAAGGACTCTCTGAGACCGGAAGTAGCTATCTCTTTTACGGAGATAGAACAACCACTCCCGGAGCTTTTGATGGTCTGGCTGTGCGCCGAAATCGCGTTGGTCTTCCGGGCGTTTTCGATATGGCTGGCGCAACTGCAGCCACCAATACCAGTATCTATCTGGTCACTTGGGGAAAAGACTATACCCATATGCTTTACCCCCGTGGCTCAAAGATCGGTTTGAGTAAAGAAGACTTCGGCCTCCAGGTTATCCCGGACCCGAATCTCCAGGGCGCGTATTTGCCAATGTGGATCAGCTGGTTCTACTTTGACATGGGTGTTGTTACCCGGTACCCCCGTGGTTTGGCAAGAGTTGTGAATATCAACCACGCCGAAACCATGACCAACCTCCAGCCCCTCTTCGACCGCATGATTGAAGCTATCAACTATGCACCGAACCGTGGACGAGAAGGAAATCTGGTTGCTTACATGAACGAAGACATGTTCAACGTTTTTGACAAACTCGCGTTTGACAAGACTGTTCCTAATGTCTACTCCATCGACTCCGGTGGCGTTCGTCAGACCTATTTCCGTGGCGTCCCACTGCGTCGCAGTGATGTTATATCCGGCTCTGAGCCCATCGCTCCGAGCATATAAGGAGGTATGTAAAATGCTTATTGATTCACGAATGATGTTCATTGACGATGTAACGTTGGCCGCTGGGCTTGCAGCTGGAGATATCGACCTTTATGGTCAGGATATTCCTATTGTCCCTGATTCTGAGCTTCCTTCCATCCATGCCCGCGGTACTGGTTCTCCTGTTTTGGTTCATACTGTGATTACTGCTGATCCAGCTGATGGCACTGTTCTCGAAGGAGACTGGACGGTCACCCTTAGTCGGGGTTCGGATGGAACGACCTTCCCTGATGTTGTCACCGTCGTCACTGTTCCTTCTTATCTTGGGAAGGGCAGACAAGGTGCTCATATGGTCTTTGCTATTCCGTATGGTGCAGAAGCGCGGTATTTCCAGGTTTCAGTTGACGCTTCAGGTGTTACTGGAATGGGAACCACAGCGAAATGCTCTTCTTGGCTTTTTGCCCAGTAGATCCATCCTGTATGGTTTAAAGGAGGCGGCTCATTGCGAGCCGCTTTCTTTTGGTCTATTCTTGTTGCATGAAGAGAATAGAGACACCTACTGTCATTATTACCCCTGAAGGGAATATAATCGCAGAAGCGGGCGAGTTCACAGAAGAGGATGTTCCTGGAGTTGAAGTTGATTCTGTCCATCAGCTCTATGGCCGTAAGCCACAAAGTCCTAATAAGCTCTGGAATGCTGGCAGGCCACTTGATATGGTGATTAAGGGTGAACGGCAGCTGATCTCCAGGGGATTTATGCGAGAACCCGGGCAAGATATGGACTGCGCTCTCCCTAGAGAGGTGCTGAGTCGAAGGAAGCAGCTTATTAAAGATCGGATGAAGCAGGAGAGATTATGAATTATAGTCAAGGATCGGTGGATATCGCAAATATGGCATTAACGGCCCTCGGGCTTGATATGATTTCAGGCTTTGATGAGAAAAATGACCCGGCAAAGTACATGAAAATGTACTACCCCCTCGTTTTAAGGCGTATTCTGGCCGACCATGACTGGAACTTTGCCCGAAGGACCGTGGATTTAACCGAGTACAGGCCGCCGGATCAGTATAAGAACTATGAATATGCCTTCGTGCTGCCGGAAAACTTCGTTGCAACCTTGAGAGTTCGCCCTGAACAGTACTTTGAAATCTATGATAACGACACTTTACGCTGCAATAAGGCGAATAGCCGAACCGTACAGGTATTAAGAGCGGGGTCTGCTTCTATCTTCGATGACCATATCCAGGAATATGTTGAGATGACATATACCTCTGAAGCCCAGGATGCCATGAAGTTCAATCCAGCGTTCGCGCAATACTTTGCGCTCTCTCTGGCCATTGATACTGGCTTCATGCTGACGGGGGACCGAAATGTCCTTCAAGATGTGACAGGACTTGGAAATAGCTACCAGACAATTGCCTTTGTTGAAGATGCCACGATTTCCCGGGCAAACTTTGAACCTGACGAAAAACCTCCCTGGTATATGAACCGGAGAGATTACTATGCGAAACGATATCGTGATGGAGGGCCTCGTG
>QNAR01000083.1 GCA_003643975.1 Thermotogae bacterium
ATCGTCCATGAGCCCGTTAAAACTGGTTTTGAAGCGATTAAACATTACCAGAAGAAACCTATCGGAGCTGGGCACCATTTCGTCAAGTGCTTGATAAATACCTGATTTTTGGAGTTCAAAGTCGTTTTTCATTTTTGCTATTTTGGAAACGATGGCAGACACTTCTTCAGGTTCAGGAACTCTTTTTTCACCTACACGATAGTTCGAAAGATCGGTAGCGAAGCTGGTAAGTTCGTTAGTTATCGGTTGAAAGAGTTCAATGGCCTTTCTCACTATATCCTCTTTCAGTTTCTTTTGAGCTTCAGAATCTGTGGGAAGCACTTTAAAAGAAGAAGTGATTACTGTCTCAGCCTTTTTTATGGTCAGACGTGTAGTTGTTTCAACGGAAGTGGTTAGGACGACTCTCCTTGCAAATCCATCATCCCCAAATTCCGCAATATTCAAGAAACCATCCAGAAAACCCGCAACATCATCCAAAGGAATGGATTCCATTTTCTTCGCTATTACAGAGGGGTAATCGTGAAGGTGTGCATTTACCTCGCTTGTAAGTCCTGCAAATTTCTCGGCATCGACTTTTTCAGGAAAATCCGCCGAGTTTCCGTTTTCATCCAGCAATCCAAGGGTGATAGTACCTCTTCTGATATAATCATCGTCAAGCATTACGATAAGCGTATCTTTTCCCGCCTTACTGCCTATAAGTGAGGCGAAATTCTTGAATTCATCAAGGCTGAGTGAGGAAAGGTCAACACCACTGCCAGCAGACTGGTAACGAATCTTAGTCTTGAATTCCACGCTCGAACGGGCGTTTTTTGTTGTCCATTTCGGTGGCCAGCTTGAAACTTCACTGGAGGCCTTAAAAGATGTATCGACCATCCATGCAAAGGGCAGCAGCATCATGAGTGCCCCGCCTACAATCAGCAAATATATGAATACCTGCGTTAAAGTCTTTGAAGAAGTATTTTTCATTCTCCCACCTCAGCTCTCATAATGAACCCGTTTTTTGCCTAACCGGAACTGTATGAAAGTTAGCAGAAGTATTATTAAAAAGAGCATATACGCAGCCGCACTGGCTACACCCATCCTCTGTTCATCGTAAAACTTCTGGAAAACGTAATAAACCAGTGTCAATCCACTTTTGTTCACGGGCCCGGGCAATCCCTGATAAAGAATAAAGATCTGTGAAAAGATCTTAAAAGATCCTATCATTGTAATTATCATGATGAAGAAGGTTGTAGGAGAAAGTAAGGGCCAGGTGATGTATTTGAACTTTTGCCAGCTATTGGCGCCATCGACGTCAGCTGCCTCATAATAAGAGCGGTCTATATTTTGCAAGCCCGCAAGGAAGATCACCGTCGTGTACCCCAAATGCTGCCATACTGAGACAATGGCAATTGTTGGAATTGTCCACTTCTCTTCTTTGAGCCAGGCGATTTTGTTTATGTCAAACCAGGACAAAAAATAGTTTATCAACCCAAATTGGTCATTGAACATCCATTGCCACACTAGAGAAACGGCAACAACCGAAGTAACAAAGGGAATGAAATAGGCTGTCCTGAAAAGATTTTTGAATCTGATGTTTCGGTTCAGCAAGAGAGCAATGATTAAAGCGAGAGCGATCTGCGTTGGGACAGATAAGATAACATAATACACGGTGTTGTAAATGGCTTTGAGAAAATCTGAGCTTTCCTTGGCAAGCTTAAAATAGCTGATCAGCTCATCACCGGATTTCGACAGCCAGAAGGCAACGACAAGGTAGAAAACTATAAACAATATCAATGTCGTCCAGCTTCTCGACCGCATCATAGCTATATGGTTATCCCTCTTGTAACGCCTTATGACGTAAAGGAAATAACCTATAAATACAAGTGACAGCACCAACCAAGATATAGAAAACCCCGGATTAGCCATTTTCACCACGTAGAACAATATGAAGAATACAAGCGATATTGTATAAAACAGTGAGAATTTTCTTTCTGGCCGGGAGTATTTCGTCATGCCAGCGGTAACATAAAATACGAGCCTGACAAAAAGCAATGCGCCAAGAGCATAAACCACTGTGTTGACGAAGGCATAGAAGAAATTCAGGCTAACAGGGTAAGACATTCTGAACAATTCCTTGTAATTTCCCAGCCCGATAAAGTATTTCTCCGCGCTGGTATAATCCCACTTGAAAAAACTAAGTACCAGCGAAAACCCTATGGGCCAAAAAACAAAGACTCCAAGCACAGCGATGGAAGGCAACAAAAACAGATAGGCTTGCAGGGTTTCTCGCCAGTATTTCTTGGAGTACTTGGTATATGCCATTTTAAACCCTCCCGGAAATCCAAAATAAACGTTACTTAAAATACCTGAGCGTTTTCAAAAGCCGTACATTTTCTTTCACATCATGAACTCTCAAGATATCGACTCCCCTGAAAAAGCAATAAGCGGAAACCGCGAGCGTTCCTTCTAAACGTTCTTCAGGTGGGAGGTCTAAAATATTTCCAATAAAGCTCTTTCGTGAGTGGCCAATCAGCACCGGAAAGCCTGCTGATTTGAACACTCCGATGTTTTTAAGCAATTCAATGTTATCTTCGAAGCGCTTACCAAAGCCTATTCCGGGATCCAACACCAAACTATGGGAATCGATACCCCGTTTTAAGGCGGCTCTTATCCTATCGAGCAAAAAGGAATTGACTTCATCTACCACATCTTCATAATAAGGGGCTTTTTGCATCGTCTTAGGAGTGCCTTTCATGTGCATAATCACAATAGCGGCACCAGATTCAGCAGCCAGATCCAGCATGTTTTCATCTCTGAACCCCGTTATATCATTGATTATATCAGCTCCTGCTTCCAACGCTTTCTTCGCGGTTTCTGGGTGGTAGGTATCCACAGAAATAAAAATCTGAGGATTAATCTCTCTAATAGCTTCAATAACCGGAACTACCCTATCAATTTCCTCTTCAACAGGAACAGGGTCAGCACCAGGACGAGAAGATTCACCACCGATATCAACAATGTCCGCCCCCGAGGAGCACATTTCAAGCCCAAGGGTTATCGCTTGCTCGATACCGCCAGCACGACTGTTCGCATAGAAAGAGTCTGGAGTCACGTTTACAACTCCCATTATAGCAATATCCTTTTCCAACACCCTTCCCCGTGCTATGAGCTTCACTTGATCACCTCATCTTCTTGAGAGTATCGATAAAAGCTTTAAACAAAGGGTGGGGATTCCCCACTTTTGATTTCAGTTCCGGATGGTATTGTACCCCAATGAAAAAGGGGTGGTTCTCCAATTCAACAGCTTCTACAAAGTCGGCTTTCGCAGATATGACCAGCTTCTCTTCAGCAGTTTTTTCTTCGGGTAAGGTAAAGAGCTGTTTAAACATTTCATAATTGACTTCATACCTATGCCTGTGCCTTTCGGAAATCACTTCTTGTCCATATATTTCATACAGTCTCGTGTTTTTGAACACAGGGGTTTTCTGCGCTCCCAACCTCATGGTGCCTCCAAGGTGTAGAATTTCTTTTTGGGCCTCCATAAGATCAATTACCGGGTAAGGTGTATCGGGGTCGAATTCCGTTGAACTGGCACCTTCAAGCCCGGCAACATGCCTTGCATATTCTATTACCATAAGCTGCATTCCAAGGCATAACCCCAATGTTGGAATTTTATGTTCCCTGGCGTATTTTATCGCTCTTATCTTGCCCTCTATACCTCTCTTCCCAAAACCTCCAGGGATTATAATGCCATCATAGCTGGAAATAAAATATCCCAGCTCTTCGTCCGTCATTTCTTCCAGATTCTGAGCATCCAGAACTTCCGGTTTTTCCGCGCTGCACAGTAAAATGCTTTCAATAAGGCTCTTGTATGCGTCGTCCGTGCCAAGGTATTTCCCCACAATACCTATTTTCAACGGGTTAAAGCTTCTTGGGTAATCCCAATGAAATTCACCTGTAAGCGACAGATTAAGCGCTTTTGCAATTTTTTCGTGTATGCCAAGTGTGTAGAGTTTGTAGGGCACCTCATAAACGTTGCTCATGTCTGGGAGATTAAAAACCATCTCCTGGGGTACACCACCAAAGAGTGCGACTTTTTTCAAATCAGTGTTTGTAATCGAGGACTCGGATCTTATGGCAATCATATCGGGGTGTATGCCTATCTTTCTCAAAAGTTGTACGGATTGTTGTGAAGGTTTTGTTTTAAATTCATTTGTTGCCTTGAGATAGGGTACATAGGTAACGTGAATGAAAAAGAAATGCTCCCTGCCCAATTCAAAAGCCAGCTCCCTCACAGCTTCAAGGAATATTTCTCCTTCTATATCACCCACGGTTCCACCTATTTCAATCATAATAACTTGACCTTCAACGGATAGTATCCTTTCTTTTATTTCCGCGGTGACATGCGGGACCATCTGAACTGTTCCACCCAGATAGCGGCCTTCTATCTCTTTGTCGATAACGGCTTTGTACACCTGTCCTGCTGTCATGTTATTAATTCTTTTCATGTTAGTTCCCAAAAATCTCTCATAGTGTCCAAGGTCAAGATCGGCTTCATAGCCATCTTCTGTTACGAATACTTCCCCATGCTGGTTGGGATTCATCGTGCCAGCATCTACATTGAGGTAAGGGTCTATCTTAAGAGCGTTTATTTGTATACCGCTTTCCTTAAGAACCCTGGCAACAGAAGCTGAAATAATTCCTTTTCCAATACCACTTAGCACACCGCCAGTAACTACAATGTACTTTTTAGTCATTCGCATCCCTCTCTATTCCAAGGATTTTTTTCACCCGTTTAATGTCCTGCGCATGTTCTTCATTTCCACCTGGTGTTTCGAGTATCAAAGGTCTTTTTAGGATTTCATCACTGGAGAGAAAGGCCGCAAATCCTTCTTCGCCAATATATCCATCACCGATTCTCTCGTGCCTGTCTTTTGCTGCCCCGAGGGGGTATTTTGAATCGTTGAGATGAATCATTTTGAGTTTTTCGAGGCCAAGCCAGTGATCAATTTCAGCGAGAAGTTTCTCGACCATTTCTCGCGAACGAATATCATAGCCACTATCAAAACCGTGGCAGGTATCATAGGTTATTCCTATCCGGTCAGCATAAGATGTTCTTTTTATTATCATTTTCAACTCTTCAATGCGGCTTCCGATGTTTCCACCCTTTGGTGCTACGTTCTCTAACAGGAGAACTACTTCTGTATCACCAATTGATGAAAGAACCTCGTCTATCCCCCTGGCTATTCGGTCAATACCGGTTTCAAGGCCTGTCCCAAGATGGCTACCAGGGTGAAAATTCAGGTATTTTAACCCAAGCATTTCGGTGATTGTTATTTCCAGCTTTAACAGTTCAATGGATTTATATCTAACTTCTTCCTTTGGACTGGCAAGGTTTATCAGATATCCGGAGTGCACCAAAGCATCTTCAGAACACAATTTTGTTTTTATCATCGCATCTTTGAACAGCTCAATTTTTCTCTCTTCAGGTAATTTTGCTCTCCACATCGACGGACTATGAGGAAAAATCTGAAAGCAATTTCCACCAATACCCAGTGTTTCCACGGGGACACGGTGATATCCCTTTGATGTGCTCATATGCGCTCCGATTTTCAGCATATTCCTTCCTCCTGAATCATTTCCCTTCGTCTTCACCGATCTTCAACAATGCCAAAAAGGCCGTCTGCGGAATGTTAACCCTGCCAATTTCTCTCATTCTCTTCTTTCCTTCGCGCTGTTTTTCCAGTAGTTTCATCTTCCTCGTTATGTCACCACCATAGCATTTTGCAAGGACGTCTTTCCTCAATGCCTTTATGTCACTTCGGGCTATTATACGCCCACCGGATTTCGCTTGAATGGGTATCTGGAATTGATGCTGGGGAATGAGATCTTTGAGCTTTTCAACAACTCGCCGGGCAACGGGGTATTCTTTGCTCCGATGCACGATGAAAGAAAGTGCATCCACCGTTTCGCGGTTCACCAGTATTGTGACTTTAACCACATCTGAAACCCGGTATCCCGTTATCTCATAATCCATGGACGCATAACCCCTTGAAATGGCTTTGAGCTTATCAAAAAAGTCGAACATTATTTCCGCCAGCGGGGCTTCAAATTTGAGAACAACCCGGTTCTTTCCGGCATTTTCCACCTCTTTGAATTCTCCACGCTTTTCAGAGGTGATGAATCCAATGAGGTTACCCATGTACTCAGAGGGTGTGATTATGCTCAAATTCACAAAAGGTTCCTGAATTTCTTCAATCTGAGATTCATCGGGGAATTTCGCTGGATTTGTGATATCCATAAATTCACCGTTTTTCAGCTTCACTTTATAAACGACATTAGGTGCCGTTAATATGCATGCTATCTCAAACTCCCGTTCCAGCCTTTCTCTTACAACTTCCATGTGAAGCAGGCCCAGAAAACCAACTCGAAAGCCAAAGCCCAGTGCCGGGGAATTTTCTGGCTCAAAAACAAGAGCGGCATCATTCAGCTTCAGCTTTTCAATGGCTTTCCTGAGTTCTTCGTAATATTCCGGCAATCCCGGGAACAATCCTGCATAAACCATGGGCTTTATCTCCTTGAACCCGGGCAATGGGGAAGAAACAGGATTCGTTGCAGAAGTTATGGTATCACCGATCTTCGCGCTGTCAACATTCTTTATACCAGCGATAACGTATCCGACTTCGCCAGCCCCAAGATTGCCCGTGGGGATAAGCTCGGGCGCGAAAATACCCACTTCAGTAACCTCGAATTCTTCCCCTGTGCTGAACATCATTATTTTATCTCCTACTTTGATCTCGCCGTCTACCACCCTCGTGTGTATGACGACTCCCCTATATTTATCGTATTCAGCATCAAAAATCAGGGCTTTAAGTGGAGCGTTTAGTGTGCCGGAAGGGGCTGGAATATTGCTTACAATGGCTTCGAGGATTTCAGGAACTCCCTGACCCGTCTTTCCGCTGGCGTAAATACAGTCATCGGCCGTGAACCCGATCAGGTCCTCCAGTTCTGAAACCGTTTCCTCTATATTGGCATTGGGCAAATCTATTTTGTTTATAACCGGGATTATTTCCAGATCGTTGTCAAGGGCAAGGTAGGTATTCGCGAAGGTTTGGGCTTCAACTCCCTGACTCGCGTCTACAAGAAGGATGGCACCTTCACAGGCAGCTAGACTACGGGAAACTTCATAAGAAAAGTCCACGTGCCCCGGGGTGTCAATAATGTTTATCTCGTA
>QNAR01000084.1 GCA_003643975.1 Thermotogae bacterium
ATCTTCTAAAAGCGATTATTTTGAAATCAAGCGTTTCTTCTGGAATTTCATCATCAATTTTAAGCCCAGAATGTGAACCAGGGAGGAACGCTTCAACTACATTTAAAAGCCTGACATTATAACCACTGCTTACCTTTGAAACGATTTTCCCTTTAACTGGTTCGTTGTTTCTGTATTTGTTCTCTACCTCTTTAAGCGCCTCTTTTCTGAATACTCTGATTTCAGATGCTGTGCTTCGCCCTTCCTCTTCGTTGACCTTTAATATGGTTACTTTTATCTTATCCCCTATTTTGTATTCATTAAGAGAACGAACCAATTCAGATTCTGGCACAAAACCATCCAGCTTTCCATCCAATAGAACTAGTAAGCCATCAGGTTGTATCGAATACACTTCAGCTTCCTTTACGCTCCCCCTCCTTATCGAAAAATCGTCCATACTTTCAAAAATCTCGTCCATACTGAGGTTTTCCTCGTTGTTTCTTTTTACATCATCCATTATGGATAACCTCCCCTTCGTATTTGGTTTCTATGTAATCCAGAATTCTCTGGATTTGCACAAATGGTGTTGATGTACCGCTTATCACGCCAACACTTTCAAACTCCGATAATAAAGGAAGCTCCTCAGGCTTTCGAATATGAAAGGCCTTCTTCCCGGAATTTTGAACAATGCAAGCAAGCTTTTTTGTGTTTGAGCTTTGTTTTCCGCCGACAACTATCACTGCTTCACACTTTTCTGCGAGTTTTTTCGCTTCTTCTTCTCTCTTAACGGTTACGCTGCAAATTGTGTCAAAAACCTCTACTTTTAAATCTATATTTTTGATCTGACTGGAAAAATTCATAAACTCCTGATGATTCATGGTTGTTTGAGAAATTATTGCGACTTTTTCTTCCGCCTTTTTTAAGATATCCGAATAGACCTTTTTTATATCATAACTCGGCTCAATAAGCAAATAATTCTTTAGCCTCCCACATATGGCTTCAACTTCGGCATGCCCTTTCCTACCGTAAATAACTATAAGGTAACCTTTTTTCTCCAGCCTTTCGGCCAACCTAAATACATTGTACACTATGGGACAGGTGAGGTCTACAACTCTTCCAAAGCTCTTTCGCAAACTCTTTTCCAATAGTGGAGATATACCGTGTGCTCTGATAGCAAAGGTTGACGAACTGAGTTCAGGATCTAGATCGGACTCAATATCTTTCAAAGTTTTGAGTCCCATTTTTTTTAGCCCTTCTACCACCTCTTCATTGTGTACCAGTTCGCCATTTGTATAAACCGTAATACCATTCTTCAATAATCTTTCACAAGTAGAAACCGCTCTATTAACGCCATAACAAAACCCTGTCGCAGCAGCTATATAGACCTTCATTGAAACTTCATCTTCTTTAAGATCAATTTTATCACCTCATTCAGAGGCATTTCTGTAGTATCAATCACAATAGCGTCATCAGCTGGCTTCAAAGGTGCTATTTCTCGTGAGGAGTCATTCTTATCTCTAAAGGAAATTTCTCTGAGAATCGCATTAAAATCAGCATCAATCCCCATTTTCTTGAGCTGGTTATATCTTCGTTTTGCTCGTTCTTCAGGCGAAGCCGTAATATAAAATTTGTAGTCGGCATCGGGTAAGACAACAGTTCCGATATCCCTTCCCTCCATCACTAAATCTCTGTTTTCCGCGAGTTTTCTTTGCTCCCTGGTAAGAAAAGCCCTAATCTCCGATATAGTAGCGATTTTAGAAGCGAGTAAGGAGATCTCAGATGTTCTGATTTCATCACCGATAGTAGCGTTATCCATAAGCAAATTGGGCGATTCAAAGCTGAAAATGGTATTTTGTATGACTTTTTCAATGTCGGTTTTTGATTCATAGGAATAACCATGCTTAAGCATCTTCCACGCCAACGCTCTATACATGGCACCAGTATCTATATATTCGAATCCAAGTTCCTTTGCAAGCAGTTTTGCAACTGTAGATTTTCCAGAACCTGCCGGCCCATCTATCGCTACTTTCATTTTTCCTCTTCTTCTCCTTTTACAAGGGATAGTTTTAACTCCCTCAGCTGACTTTGAGAAACTTCAGAAGGAGCTCCTGTCATGATATCAGAGCCACTGGCGGTTTTTGGAAAAGCAATAACATCCCTTATGGAATTGGCACCGGCTAAAATTGCCACTATGCGATCCAGGCCAAGGGCTATTCCAGCGTGTGGAGGTGGACCATATTTAAATGCTTCAAGTAGAAATCCAAATTTCTTATCGGCTTCTTCCTGCGAAAGGCCAATGAGCCTGAATACATCATTTTGTATGTCACGACGGTGAATTCTCACGCTACCGCTACCAATTTCAAAACCGTTGATTACAAGATCGTACGCCCGGGATTTTATCTTAAGAGGGTCACTGTTTTTGTACAGGGCCATATCTTCAAGATCCGGCATAGTAAAGGGATGATGTTCGGCTTCTATCCTATTTTCTTCTTCATTAAAAGAAAACATAGGGAATTCAGTTACCCAGAGAATATCAAGGCCCTGAGCTTCAGGAAGTTCTGTGGAAATTATCTTTTCCCTGATCTTTCCGAGTGCTTTAGATGTTGACACTCTATCGCCAACGGCCATCAGTATAAGGTCACCTTTTTCAGCTGAAAGGCTGTTAACGGTTGTTCTGATTTCATCAGCACAGAATTTTAAAATCGATGACTTGATTTCATCTTCAATCTTAATCCATATAAGTCCACCCAAGCCCAATGACCTGGCAAATTCTACATATTGATCAATGACTTTTCTACTGAAACGATTTGCTAAACCTTTGACTTTGAACGCTTTTACAACACCATCGGCTTCAATTGCACTGGAAATCACCCTGAAATCCGTTGAAAAGAAGATTTCAGTAACATCGTGAAGTTCCATACCATATCTTCTGTCAGGTCTATCGCTTCCATAGGTTTCAATAGCCTCGGCATATGTCATCCTATCAAATTCAAGGGGTAATTCCACCCCAACACTCTCTTTGATAGATTTATTAAGCATACCTTCTACTACATTGAAAATATCTTCCTCGTCCACAAAAGACATTTCCAGGTCAACCTGGGTAAATTCAGGTTGTCGATCAGCTCTGAAATCCTCATCACGATAGCATTTTGCTATCTGATAGTATCTGTCCATTCCGGCTACCATCAACAGTTGCTTGAAAAGCTGTGGTGATTGAGGAAGCGCATAGAATTTCCCGGGTTTGATTCTTGAAGGGACTAAAAAATCGCGAGCGCCTTCCGGAGTAGATTTTGTGAGTACAGGTGTTTCAATTTCCAGAAAATCCAAGTTATTCAAATATTCCCGTATTTTCTGGACGATTTTATGACGCAAGATCAATTTTTTTTGCATTTTGGGTCTTCTGAGATCCAAATACCTGAATTTTAAGCGAAGTTCTTCCGACGCTTCATCGTCTATATTAATGTATATTGGGGGTGTTTCTGATTCTGAAAGGATATCTAAAGAAGTGGCATGAACCTCTATCTCACCTGTGGACATTTTTGGGTTAATAGCATCTGGAGGCCTTTTAACTACTTTCCCCTTTACAGAAACCACATATTCTGGTGACAATGTGAGTGCTTTTTTGTAAAGGTCATCTAATTCCGGGTCAAAAACCACCTGCGTAAAACCGTATCTATCGCGAAGCAAAATAAACTTAATGCCTCCGAGATCCCTTATGCGATCTACCCAACCGTTTAGCACAACCTCTTTTCCGGCATCTTCTTTTCTGAGTTCGCCACAATTATGCGTTCTCTTTTCCAACACAAACACCTCCTGCTGTTAAATATTACCATGTAACTCAAATTGTGTGGGAATTTTGTGATAGAATTTTATCGTTAAGTAGTTTTAAGGGAGGTGAATGTATGAAAAGGATGATGAAAGGATTGTTGTTAGGGCTTTTGTTGCTTTTCACGGTTCAGATTTTGGCTGTGGTGCAGTATGAAGACGTTTCTCCGGGACACTGGGCTTACGGTGACATAGTTAATTTAACAGAACTCGGGATTCTCAGTGGTATCAAGGTTGATGGTAAGCTGTACTACAAAGGGGCAGATCCATTGAATAGGTATCAGACAGCTGTTCTCATTGGAAAGTTGTTGAAATACATCGACGAAAACTATCAAAAAATCGGCGTAGAAACCGCCACGAACATTCCCGAAGGACTTACGGAAACTTTAAACAGGCTTGAAATGGCTATAAAAGATGATGCAGGGAATATCATTCAGCTAAGCGAAATTCTTGAGATCATCAAGGAGCTTCAATCGAAAGTCGCAACGCTTGAAAACAAACGGCTTGAAGAAAGCGTTCCGCTTCCACAGACCGCTGTGCAGGATATTCTGAACAAGATTAAAACAATTTCTGAGAACATTTCCTATGTTAGATCTGACATAAATTCTTTAAGTGCGAGTTCCACAGCTTTTGAAAGTGGATTAATGAAAGTAACTTCAAGGCTTGGCTCTGTCGAGAAGGGAATTCTCGGGTTGAATGAAAAACTCGGTTCTCTCGAAAATCTCGTTTCCGGGCATGGTGCATCATTGAAAACACTTGGCGAAAACTTAAGAGTCGCAAAAGAGGAGTTGGACGTTCTATCAAGCGATGTCGATGCATTAAGAGCAAGGTTATCTTCTTTTGAAGCCAGTGAAGCAGATTTTGCATCGGATTTTGAAACTTTCAAATCCGGTATTGTCAGTGATCTTGATAAACTCATGACGAAAGTTGGAACTCTCGAAGATAACATCACTGCTTATGTAACAAGAGATTATGTGGATAGTGAAGTACAAAAAATGGGTGAAAACATAAAAGCCTATGTTGACAACAAATTTGAGGGTGTTGCAACAAAAGACGATTTGAATGCAATTGAGTTGAACCTTTCTGATTTGATTACGAGATCTGATTTGAGCAGTGCATTGAAGTTATATGTCGGTATTGATGAACTGACTAAGACAAAAGAAGATTTCATATCAAAGAATAATGAGCTCGTTTCTGAAATAAACAGCGTTAAGAACGACCTGAACACCCGATACGATGAATTATCAAAGAGTGTAAACATTCTTGATAACAAATTTGATTCTTTTAAGTCAATTAAAGACGATGTCTCTGGCTTGCAGATCAACTATTCAAAGGTATCTGCCGATTTGCTGAATTTGAAGAGCAACTTCGATGCCTTAAAAGCAAATTATGATGAGTTCAGCGTCTCAAGCGGCGAGAGGCTTAATTCACTGGAAAGCAAAAATGCTGAAATTGAAGAAGCTCTTAACGATCTGGAAAGTAACTTAACAGATAAGCTGGGAGAAAATTTCAGCTATTTTGAAAACCTCATGACAGATGTTGCAAACCTTCAAGACAAGTTAGGAGCCGTCGAAATCGCGCTCTCTGACGTAAAAACCGTTGTTGAAAATGACCATGCAACCCTTACAAAGACTGCCAGCGATACCGAAGTTTTGAATGAAGAAGTTTCGGCAATTAAATCGAAGGTAACAAATCTTGAGTCGGAATTGCTCAATGTTCCTACAAAGGAAAGCGTACAACGTGCCAACGACAACGCCGTAATGGCGATTTATGTTGGGACCGCTGGCATTATTCTTGGCATTGTAGGTGTTGTCCTGTATTTTGTAAAGCCATAATTCATTGAATAAGTAAAGAAACCCGGGGTTTCTGCTCCGGGTTTCTTTTTTTGATATAATCGACTAGAAGATAAGAAGCTGGAGGTGGCCAAATGGACTGGATTTACATAGCTCAATTGAGAAAACACGTTGGTGAAGACGTCGAAGTAAGAGGATGGTTACGCAGAAAAAGATCAAGTGGCAAAATACATTTTCTTTCTTTGAGAGATGGAACCGGGTTTGTGCAGGGAATCGTGGAAAAATCCTCTGTTCCCGAGGAACTCTTTAACATAGCCAAAAAGTTAAAAATGGAATCGAGCATCATCGTCAGAGGTACTGTGAAGCGTGAAGAGCGCGCTCCTGGTGGTGTTGAGCTTTTAGTAAAGGATATTGAAGTGATATCCATTCCAAATAAAGAATTCCCCATTAATAAGCCCGATCATGGCATTGATTTCCTTATGGACCACAGGCACTTATGGTTACGTACCCAAAGGCAATTTCATATATTGAGGGTAAGACATGAGATTATAAAGTCAATAAGGGAATTCTACAACGAGAGAGGCTTCGTGCTTGTCGATACACCGATTTTCACAGGTTCTATTGGCGAAAGTGCTGGTAACCTCTTTGAACTCGATTATTTTGATTACGGGAAAGCATACTTAGCCCAGACCGGGCAGCTGTACCTCGAAGCGGCCTGTATGGCTCTTGGAAAAGTTTACAACCTTGGGCCAACATTCCGGGCTGAAAAATCAAAGACACGAAGGCACCTTATTGAATTCTGGATGAATGAAGCTGAAGTTGCTTATTATCAGCATGAAGATAATATCAAATTACAGGAAGAACTCGTTTCCTATGTGGTAAGGAAAATCCTTGAAAATGCGGAAGATCATCTCAGGGCTTTGAAAAGAGACACTAAAAGGCTTGAAAAAATTGTCCCTCCTTTTCCGCGAATCACTTACACAGATGCGATCAAGCTCTTGCAGAAAAAAGGATTTAGTACATCATGGGGCGACGACATCGGTGGAGATGAAGAAACGGCTATTGCAGAAGAATTTGACAAACCTGTTGTTGTGGAGAAATATCCCAGAAAAATGAAGGCTTTTTATATGCAGCCTGATCCGGAAAACCCCGATGTTGTGTTGTGTGATGATATGCTCGCGCCGGAAGGCTACGGGGAAATTATAGGTGCTTCTGAAAGAATCTGGCAAAAGGAAGTGTTAGTTGAGAGGATTAAAGAATTCGGTCTCGACCTGGATACATACGACTGGTATTTAGACCTGCGGGAATTTGGCACAGTTCCTCACAGCGGCTTTGGCATGGGTGTTGAACGCGTTGTCGCGTGGATATGTGGTCTTGAGCATGTAAGAGAGGCAATTCCTTTTGCAAGAACTCTTTACAGGATTCATCCTTAGGTGAGTGCTATGGAACTTGACAATGAACGCTTTTTGTCTCCGGGTGAATTGAAAGAGGACTTTGTAATAAATTGTCTTCGTCCGACTTCTCTTGAAGAATATATTGGTCAAAAAAACGTAAAAGAAAGACTTCAAATAGCCATAGAAGCTGCTCGTGTTAGG
>QNAR01000085.1 GCA_003643975.1 Thermotogae bacterium
CGGTATTCACCTACTAACTCATTTAACAGTTTGTCTATTGGAAGGACTTGAATTTTTCTCCTTTCAAGAAATCTGAAGGAATTCAACTCGATATAAAAATCACCCGGTTCTTTGAAAACCATCTCATAGTTAGCAGGATCGTAGAAAGAGTGTTCTTCTTGCCAGAGCGTGGTTCCATCGAGTGTAACTGCTTTTAATGTCAGATTTATCGGGGCAGTCATCGTTGAGAGAGGAGAGATGGACACTTCAAATGGCATTCCAGCTATTACACTCGAAGGAGCCGTTAAGCTTAAAGAAATCTCAGGGATGGGGATCAAGAACTCGCCTTCTATTCTTGAAGTGGGTGTATCTATCCTCAAAAGAGCTGTTCTTTCGCCTGTTGAAAAATATTTCGCAATATATAGATTTTCAAAAGCTCCCAGTATTTTTTTAAACGCCTCATCTAAATCATCAATAGTTGGTGAATCAAGGAAAGTCCCGCCAGTTGAGGCTGTCAAAGTCCCAAGGCTGAACTCATCGACATTTTTTCCAAGGCCAATTGCGAAAATCATCACATTGTTTTCTCTTGCAATCCTAATGGCTTCAGAAATCGAGTTTTCACTTCCTAAATCGGTATCGCGTAGATTTGCATCAACGCCATCTGTGACCAGCACAAGAAAGCGTGGGCCTTTTCTTTTCGAAAGGAGCTCCACAGCTTTTACCACTGTGTCGTACAGGGGAGTGGAACCTTGAGCAGTGATGTTACCAAGCGCAGCGACAAGCTCTTGCCGGTTGTCTGTGAAATTCTTGACAAGCTCTATTTCGTTATCAAAGGCAATGAGTGCAATAGAACTATTAGAGGGCAGCAAGCTTAGGAAATCCTTAGCCGCAAGTTTTGCTTTTTCTATTACAGGTTTCATACTGCCGCTTCTGTCCAGAGCGAGCGTGAAATTCAAGACAGCTTCTTGCTTTACCGGAGAGAGTTGGAGCAAAGACGTTGGAGTGCCCGCCTCGATTATTGAAAGCTCGCTATGATTTATCGTGTCAGAAGAAAGTGGAGTGTTAAATTCGTCATAGGGCCTGAAAATAAGGCTGATTTCTGGGTAATGTTGTACATCTACGTTCAGAAATTCTATTCTGCCAGAGACTTTATCATACAATCCCGAAATCAACGAATCTGAAAAAGCTCCAAAAACTTCCCAAAGAACGGGGAGATAAAAACCATCAAAGTGTTCTCTGATGCCGATAACTTCAAAAGTTTTTTCCAGTTCGAGAATTTTTTTGTTGTGAATCAGATCGCGATATTCAATGAATAATGTAAACAAGTGCTTTCCGTCTTTCTCGTTATGGGCTAAAACAAATTTAAGATAACCCGAATAACCCAATTCAGCAGATGGATCTAATCCCTCACCCGAAACAATATCCGCAGATATATTACTTTCCTTGAAGAGTTTTTTTATAGACTCACTGACTTTACCAAAGAGCCATTCTTCAGGCTCATAATTGTTGATCTGCACGCCAATGAGGATTTTCCCAAGAATTGCTCCGTAATCTGGGCGGACTTTCAGAACTTTATTTACCTCTGTTTCAGTGTCTTTGCCCACATATACGTATTCCTCGTAAGGTTCAAAACCCTTTTTGTCTATCGCAACTCTGTGATAACCTTCTACGGCATACATGCTAAAGGGGGTATATCCAAGATGTTCACCATCTATATAAACAAGGGCTTTGGAAGGATATGAATCTACCTTCAAAACACCATAACCGAAAAAAGCGACAGAAAAAAGCAAAAACAGTACCAAGCATTTCGACTTCATTGGATCAACCCCCTCTTTAACTTTATTCTTTATCAATTATAAGATAATTAACTTTCAATTCAAAAAGGTTACTTCTCAGTCTTTGAGTTTTCGGAATCAGGGACCTTGCTATCACCAAAAAAGTATTCCTGAGGGTTTTCAATAAGTTCCGAAAGGCCGCCGAAGAGTGAATCGAAGCTTCCAAGAATCTCTGTGGCCTCCTCTTGTGTAAAATTCTCTCTGAGCAAAGAGACAATTTTCTCAGAATTGATACTTTCTGGATCAATCTCCCCGCTGATGATAAATTCAAGAAACTTCTCAAAAAGATCTTCTCTCATAAATTACCTCCTGAAATAAATATAGATTTTATCACTGATTGAGGCCTCAGCAAGGGCATCCGCCTTAACAAGGGATAAGGTTTTCAAAATGAAATCTCTCGGGGTTTCAGGCACGCTTTCTAAGGCAGTGTCAACATCTATAAACTGCGTTTCAAAAGCTTCGGCAATGAATTTGGAAAAGTCGAAAGCGTAACCTTTGAATTCCTCCACCGATTCCTCAATGAATGTGGCAATATCGATAGCCATATTGGCAAGAGCGTGAATATAAAGCTTTAAAAGGGTCAAAAGCATCGCCAGCGTTTCACCCTTTCCAGACAGAATAAAGGCAAAACGTCTTGCAAAAAGCTCCATGCGGTCAAAACGAATACCGAAAAAGGGAAGAAATTGAATAAAAGCTTTTAATTCTTCAACTGAAAGTTCTCTTTCGGCTGGAACTTTCCCCATTGTAATACTGCTTACTCTATTATTAAGTGAAGGGTTATCAAAATGTTTCAGTAACCATTGCATGAGTTCCTGATAATCAACCTCCTCTGAAACGAATAAGTTTTCCACTCCCGTAAGGGAAGATGATAAACGGCGCAACTTGCTGATCTTCTCGGTCATTCTCCCCTTTTTGTACTCACGCTGCAAGTTTGAAAAAAGCAAATCCGTAAAATTCCCGTTTTTTATTTCTCCGGTCGCTAAAGAGCTGCAAAGAGCTATAAATTCTGACAGTCTTTCTTCAAGGGAGATAGGGAGAGTGCTACTGGCCTTTTCGAAATCACCGAGCATGAAATAACATCGAGCAAGTGCAATTTCTGCAGCGGCATCATTGCTTACGCTGAGATAGCGTGAAAGGTGCTCTATTGCGTCTTCAATAAAGCCCATTTCTCTTTCAACCAATGCCATGTCATATAAAATGTCTTCCACGGAATTTAGATTGTAGGATTCTTTGAGGTCAGAAAATGCCGGATAGAGTTTACCAAGTCGTTCCCTGGCATAGGCCCTGTTATAAAAGAGCTCCCAACGTTTTTCTTTGTGTAGAGCCATGTTGAATACTTTCTCAGCCTCAGCATACCTTTGAAGTTCATTCAATATTACGCCCTTTCTCAAGAGTGCATCAATGAGAATTTGAGAATCGCCTGGTATGCGTTCCAGCACTTCAAGAGCTGTGGATAGCATCCCAGAAGCGCTATAAGCATCAACCACGCCAAGCAAGGGTAAGTCGAATTCTCCATGAGAATGTTCCAGGGATTTTATGTGAAATTTTACAGCTTCGTCATATTCCCCTTTTTTCTGGAGCAACCGTCCAAGTTCGTAGTAACCTACATAGAAATCCTGGTTCATTTCAACAGCTTTTCTCAACTCGATTTCAGATTGATCAAGTTCTCCGACTTCGCGTAAAAGCAACCCTTTGTAAAAAAAATAGCGGTAATCTATTTTCAGCTTTCCTGCTTTTTCAAGCCAGATCTTTGCATCGTCCACATTGCCATTATTCAGCGCCCTTTTAAAAGCTTCGTAATAGAAAAAGAGAAGGTATGAATCATAATAATCATCGGCTTTTACCCTGTGCTGAGTCTCCAGTCCCCGAATGATGATATCCAGATCTATTTTGTCCTGATCTACGATTTTCGGAAGGTCTTCGATTCTCACGGGTAGCTTCACAGGGAGATTCTGCATTTTTGCTGCTGAAGGCTTTAAAGGGAGATAAACAAGAACTTCATGCTTCAACAAAGAAACACCTCCAGAATACTAAGAATACTATATTTGCTACAAATCAACACTTATAGTATAATACGAAACGAACAATATCGCGATAATAGGAGGTATCATCCATGGTAATGTTGTCCTATTTCCTCATCGCGCTACATACCATAATAAGTGTGGCGCTGGTTATTCTTGTGCTCATGCAGATGACCAAAGCTTCAGAACTTGGTGGAGCTTTTGGAAGTGGTGGAACGCACACCATGTTCGGTAGAAAAAAGGGTCTTGACACCCCTGGTAAGATTACCGTCTGGTTGTCCGTGGCTTTTATGGTTAACAGCGTGCTCCTGGCTTATGTTATTTCCAGAGCCTTTCCGCTTTCCTGATTCAGGTGATGGCTTTGGTGTCCCCTGAAAAACAACTGTTAGAACTGAAGAAAAACGCAGTGTCTTTTGTTTCTGAGGATGAACTGCTCAAAAGATTAAAGGAAGGCAGGCCTTTGAGGGTTAAATTGGGTGTTGATCCCTCAAGACCTGATCTTCACTTGGGCCACGCAGTGGTATTGCGAAAGCTCAGGCAGTTTCAAGATTATGGGCATCAGGTAATCCTCATAATCGGCGATTTTACCGCAAGAATTGGCGACCCCTCTGGACGTTCGAAAACTCGTCCTATGCTCTCTATGAAAGAGGCTAAGGCGAATGCTATTACTTATAGTAAACAGGCTTTCAAAATACTGGATAAGGAAAAAACAGAAATTCGCTTCAATTCAGAGTGGCTTGATAAAATGAATTTTGAAGATGTGATCAGGCTAGCAGCAAAGTACACCGTTGCAAGAATGCTTGAAAGACATGATTTTGATAAAAGATATAAAAACAATGAACCAATAAGCGTGGCAGAATTCCTTTATCCACTTGCGCAGGCCTATGACTCAGTCGTAGTCAAAGCAGATGTTGAAATCGGTGGAGATGACCAGTATTTCAATTTCATAGTTGGAAGGAAAATACAGGAAGAGTACGGCTTAAAAGCACAGATTATCCTTACTCTACCGCTTATCGAAGGCACGGATGGAAACTTAAAGATGTCCAAAAGCTATGATAATTACATCTCCTTTGAAGATACACCTGTGGATATGTATGGCAAAATAATGTCTATACCTGATAAGCTGATTATAAAATACATGAAGTTGCTTACAGACATTTCCGATGAAGAGATAGCAAACTATGAAAAACAAATCAAAACCCACGATGTTAATCCAAGAGATATAAAAATGCAACTAGCCTACGATATTACCAGACAGTTCCATGGTAATGAAAAGGCCAAAGAAGCTCAGGCATATTTTATAAGGGTTTTTAGAAATAAGAGCATACCAGAAGAAATGCCGGAAATAGCTTTAAATCATGGTGAAATTGGTATAGTTGAACTGCTTACAAATTTCGCCGGGATTTCCAGCCGTAGTGAAGCGAGAAGGCTGATTCAGCAAGGTGGCGTGAGAATCAACAATGCTGCAATCAGCGATATACACGCTAAATTGCGGCTTTCCGACGGTGATATACTGAGAATCGGAAAGAGACGTTTTTACAGAATCAAAAATAAACCTTAGTCTTGAAACTGATAGCTGGTTTACTGTATAATAGGTTCGTACTATGGCCAACTATAATTGCAAAACATTTTGAAAGGGGGTAGGTTTCATGAAGAAACTTGCTTTTTTACTGGCCCTCGTAGTGTTCGCAGCAGTTGCCTTTGGTGTTGCTTACACCGATGTTTCGGAGGACCACTGGGCATATGATGCCGTAATGAAAGCCACTTCAGCTGGGTTACTTCAGGGATTTCCGGATGGTACTTACAGAGGTGACGAGGCTGTTACTCGTTACCAGCTTGCTGAAGCCATTGCCAAGCTCCTTGACTACTCTGAATCAAGCGACGCAAAGCTTCAAGAACTCGTTTTCGCTCTTACAAAAAAGGTCGCTAGTCTCTCTCTTGAGATTTCAGATGTGAAGAAGGGCGTAATCGATATTATGGCCGAATTCAGGAATCTCGAAGGGAAAGTAGCGGATATCGACCTTGATAGTGTTGAGCAAAAAGTTTGGGAACTCCGTGAAGATGTTTACGGAGAACTCAATAGCGTTAAAGAAGCTCTCGACGCTTACGACGCTCAATTTGAAGCGCTCAACGGTAAGACAACGGATCTTGAGGTAACAACAAAACTTCTCGGTCAGTCTCTGGCAAAATTCAAGGATGATTTTGCCGCTTACAAGGGAAGAGTCGATGCTATTGAGAACAAAATGGTTACCTCCGAGCAGCTTGATCAGAAATTGTCGCTTCTTTACACGAAGATTCTCAAGCTCAGCTCACAGCTTAAGGAAATCGATGCTATCAAAGAAGAATTTGCAAACTACGTGACAGTAAAAGATTACGAAACCACCGTGGCTATAGTCAACAAACTCACAAGAGACGTCTTTAAACTCTACAGAAACAAGGCAGATGCTGCAGCTCTTAAGGCTTACGATGATAAGATAGCGGCTCTTGAAGGTACACTTGAGTCTACCACAGCCGACCTCGAAGACAGCATCAACGTTGTTTATGACCAGGTTGATGCGAATATAAATTCTATAATGAGCCTTGAAAAGAAGCTGTCCGAAGTTGAAGGAAAACTTAGTACATTTGCAGAAGCTGGCGATGTTGAAGCTCTGAAAGGTAGGGTTACTGATCTGGAGGTAACATCGAAGATGCTTAGCAGTTCCGTTGTTAAGCTGAACGATACGATTGCCAACCTCAATTTTGTCACGCCTGACCAGCTTTCTGAAAAGATGGGCTTCCTTTACAAAAAGATTGGCATGACAGAAGATAAGCTTTCTAAAAAGATTGGCAACCTTGATGCCGGAGTAGCTTCACTCAACGAAGATATGAATGTTGCTTTTGATCAGATAGACGCCAACGTGTTTGATATCATGGCTCTTGAAAGCAAATTCGCCGATCTTGAGAAAAACATTGAAGAAACCTATGTAAAAATCGATGATTACAACGTTCTCGTGAATATCACCAACAAACTTAGCAGAGATGTTTACAAGCTCACGAGATCCAAAGCGGATGCTGAGGATGTTAAGACCTTGAAAGAAGATGTCGAGACTCTCAAGACAGACACCAATGCTTCTATCGAGGCTGTTAAGACTGATGTGGACAATAAAGTTGACAAATTCCAGAGATCCACTAATTTGGCGACAATCCTCTCTTTTGTGGCTCTTGCAGTTGGAACGGTTGCTTTGATTCTCCAGTAATTGTCTGGCCGGGTATTGTAGTGCAATGCCCGGCTTGATTTCACGAAACAAATGTGATAAAATGTAAAATGGTTCTAAAACCCAAAAATTTCTGTCAAAG